>CAYYYO010000009.1:0-13334 GCA_964476295.1 uncultured archaeon
TTCGAACGCACGACCTGTGCTTTACGAGAGCACCGCTCGCGGCGAAGACACATGCGTATGTGTCAATCTACCGGCTGAGCTACGGAGGCATTAACAAAATTTACTTAGCAAAGATAGGTATCTACCTTTGTTAATCTGCAATTATATTAATTAAGTAATTTTAAATATAATTATGAGTGATATGAAAGAAACCATGCTATATGATAAATTGGAAAACGATAAAGTAAAGTGCAACATATGTTCCCAGAGGTGTGAACTGAACCCTGGGCAGAAGGGATTCTGCAAGGTCAGGGCTAATATAAAGGGTAAACTATATTCTTTGGTCTATGGGAAAGCAATTGATGTTAGCGTGGATCCGGTAGAGAAGAAGCCCTTTTTTCATTTTGCTCCCGGAAGCAGGGCTCTCTCGGTAGCAACGGTAGGGTGCAACCTTGAATGTCAGTTCTGCCAGAATTGGGAGATATCCCAGAAGTTTGAAAAAATTTATGGAGAGAATTTTTCGCCAGAGGACTTGGTTAAAAAGGCGAAAAACTGGAAATGTGACGGAATAGCATACACTTACACTGAGCCAGCGGTTTTCTATGAATATGTTTATGATACTGCAAAGAAAGCAGGGGCATCCCTTTACAATGTCCTTGTCACGAACGGGTATTTCACCACGGAAGCCATAAAGAAGATATCGGCTTACATAGATGCAGCAAATGTTGATTTAAAGGGTGATTACCTCTTCTATAAAAAATATTGTCTTGCGAAGGGCGGCGATGAACCTGTAAAAGAAGCCCTTAAAACCTTCCAAAAGGAAAAAATATGGATAGAAATAACCAATTTGCTTATACCTGGACTTAATGATAGTGAAGTACAGATAAAAACTATGTGTAAATGGATTGTGAACAATCTTGGAGAAGAGGTTCCACTTCATTTTTCCAGATTTTATCCAAACTACAAAATGATGAACATACCGCCAACCGCTATAGAAACTTTAGAAAAAGCAAGGGAAATAGCAAGAAATGAAGGTATAAAATATGTGTATGTTGGCAACGTCCCAGGTCATAGATATGAAAATACATTCTGCCAGGGGTGCGGCAAAGCCGTGATAAAAAGGTTTGGGTTTAAAATAGAAGAATTTAACCTGGATAAAAACTTAAGATGCATATATTGTGGAAAGAAACTACCAATTGCAGGAAAAAACTGGATAAAGCTGGAAATGTATAAGAAATAATTTATTCCTATTGATTCTAATAATATTATGAAGTTTTTAAAAATAGCTTTGGTGGTATTTGTTATTTTATTGGCTCCCACCATAGCCAATGCCACGCCACTGGATTATTATGAAACTAGAGTTCTAGTCGATTCTGAAAAATCCAAGTTTACAATGATATTTCTTTTTGAGGAAGCGCCTTCCGGAAGTCTGGAATACCCATTACCATTTAATATAAAAGATTTTGAAAGTTCCGCCAACTTCAGGAATTATACATGCAACTATATAGAAAAAACATGGGGCACGCTTATAAACTGCGATTTTTCTCATGTGAAGGAAGGGGGTAGAGTATTGAACATAAAGTTTTCCACGGATGATGCTGTGAAAAAAATTGAAAATAAATTCCTATTCAGTTCAAATATAAAAACCCCCCAGAATGTAAAAAAAATGATTCTTAAAGTTATCTTGGAAAAAGGTTACGTATTGATAGAAGAGCCGGAAAAACCGACAACTTTAGTGCCTTATTCCCCAAGAGACGGATTAGAGGGCTCGGATGGAAGAAGGATATTTATAGAATGGAAAAGAGAAGATGTTGAGAAGGGAGAAGGCATTGATGTATCTGTCACCTATGAATTTGTAAAACCGATAAAAAACGACCAAAACTTAATATTCCTTATAATAGGCATTCTCATTCTGATAATAACTGTGATTCTCGGGACCAGAAACAAAAGTGTGGACACGAGCATTCTAAAGGATGATGAAAGAAAAGTTTTAGATATAATAAGAGAAAGAGGTGGCATGTGCAAGCAGAGAGTTATAGTCAGGGAAACGGATTTCAGCAAGGCAAAGGTTAGCAGACTTATAAAAGATCTGGAAGAAAGAGGTCTTATAACAACGGAGAAATCTGGAAGGAGCAAAAAAGTTTACATTAAGAGCGAGTCTGATTAAAAATGTTCTCCATAGTTTCTTTATCAACAAATCCCTGGTAGAGTTGACCGTCTATAACTATAGAAGGAAATTTTGTTATATTATACGATCTCATTATCATTTTTATTGAGTTAAGATTTACATCCGTATCTAAAGCAAATATCATTAAATCATTTTTATGTTTGTTTTTCATGTAATCAAGAATTATCCCTTGGTCTTCACATAGCTCGCAATTCTTGTTTGAGTAAAAATATATTAGAGTTGTGATGTTCAGGTCACAGTTTGTTTTCAGGTTTTCCAAATAAAGCCAGTACTTTATCAGGTTTATCATATAGTTTCTCTTGGTCTCTTCATAATCCCTTTCTTCGAATTTCTTTGTTTCTTCATAGAACGTTACTTTTCTTGCAAGTTCATTTATCTGGGGTATCATCTCTTCTGCCTCATAGTTCATTATATCACAACTTCTATTGGGAAGATAGTTTGCGAGAAGTAAGTTTAACTCCTGCTCTGTTCTTTTCTCTTCAAGGTCAGAAACCATGTTTTGCAGTTCGCTCACTTTCATCTTATTGAGAAACGAACCGAAATATATCCCGCTTATGAATATTATGGCAGTAATCATTAAGGTAATTAAATAAAAACCTGTGGATATTTTTTTCTTTACCATTTCCTTTCAACTCCTAATATTTCATAGAAAATTGTGGATATCCAGAATATGGAAAAAAGCAACGGGTATATGAACATATAACCTATATAAAATATATATCTTTTTTTGAATTCAATTTTTTCTTTGGATGATTTAAGACTGATTAATACAGTAGCGACAGCCAAACTTAAAAAAACGACAAAAAAGAATGAGTAAAAATCTACATAAAAAATGTCAAACCCTAAGGAAATATTTACTGGCGGTATTCCAACTAAAGAAAAAACATTTATCATAGAAAGAAAATTGGAGGTCAGAGTATAAAGCGGTAAAAAGAATAACACAAAAAGAATGAAAATCCATATGAAGTTTATTGGAATTATGAAAAAACCAAGATTGCCATACTCAGGATTTCCTATCATATAAGAATATTTCTTTATGTTTTGAAGATATCCCCTGTACCATCTTATTCTCTGCTTGAAAAGCTCTTTAAAAGAGTGGGGTGCCTCCGTATAAACATAAGCATCTATGCTGTTTTCTATGTTGTATTTATTGCTCTGTAATCTGAAAGCTATTTCCATATCCTCTGTTATGCTGTTCGTATCAAATCCTCCAAGCTCTTTTATGACTTCAGTTCTGTATATGCTTCCGGGACCGGGAAGAACATATTGGCATTGAAGAATTGAAAAAAGTTTTCTAAGGAAAATAGAAAATATATATTCAACCCACTGGATTTTCTGGAAAAATGTTTTCACTTCGTCTATCTTCAGAGCTGGCGTAACTCCTCCAACGTTTTTATCTTCCATATACCCAATCATTTTCTTTACAGAGTCAGTATCAGGATAAGAATCTGCATCCATGCACATAAAGAGTTCTGTATCCACATATTTTAAAGCTTGATTTAAAGAATCTGCCTTTCCGCTGTTTTTCTTGTTTATAACTTTCACTCCCTTCTTTTCATAAGTTTTCATAACTTCAAGTGTCCTGTCACTGGAACCATCATTTATTGCTATTATTTTGAGGTTGGGATAATCCAGTTTCAGGAGTGATTCCAAGCATTTGGATATTTTTTTTTCTTCGTTGTATGCCGGAACAAGCACTGTAAGTGACGGGTATCTCCTGATTTTAGGGTTATTGAACAGTTCATTTTTATGAGTAAAGAAAACACTGAACCAAAGCACTGAACTATAGAGTATTATAAAGTAAGTGAAAAGGTAAATTATATCAAACGCGTTCATCTTATCACTAATTTATAATGTGCTTTTTCTTTTTTATACTTACCCCTGTTCTCTTAAAAAACAGAAAAAGAGAGCCGGTTTTTTGCCGGCATTGAGGAGTTATAAAATTTATTCTTCAGTAGTTGTTTCTTCTTCGGTTGTTTCCTCTTCGGTAGTTTCTTCAGTTGTGGGTGCTGCTGGGTAGTAGTATTCCAGACCGGTTACGTCAGCCATGTCTGCCTGTACCTTGCTACAAGCATCCTGTGTCTGCTCAGCTTCCCAACCAGCTATTACTAGAGCATACTGCCCTTCATTGCCAAATGCATCTGGTATTAATTTTATCATGTATCCATTCTCTGGAATACCTGAGTCTGCACCGTAGGTTGGGTAGTCAAGACCAAGAACATCTGCAGTCAACATGTTGACAGCTGGTCCACCACCAAGTATTAAGTGGTAGTTTGACTTCTGAGTTGAAGTCACATCAGTGTCAACAACTGCAACATTGCTCTTGATCACACCGGTCCTTTCTACACCGCTAGCAGTTCCGGTTGCAGTTGCAGATGTGCTTGCTATGTAAACATCTGCATACATCTGCTCTGTTGGATAGGACAGTGTTGCCCAATCCTGGTTAGAGTCGGATGTGTCTACTTGTATGTAAGTACCGAATGGGTCTATGTAACCGTAATAATTGCTGTCATCGAATGTCTTTTTAGATATTGCGTTTGTGTTTGTGAATGCTATGTTGTCATAATCCACGTCCGCATAGCTTGAATATGCAGTTGGGATTATCACAGCATTGTAGTTATCGCTGTCGGAGTTGTCCTTTTCCTCTATGAACAACAGACCTGGATTTGTCTCCGGATTGTCATTGCTTCCATCCTGGTCAATGTCGATGGCGAAGGTTACATTTGCTGTGTCTGAATCCACAGCAGTTACAGTGTAGTTGTAGTCAACAGTACCGGAAGATACTGCAGGCAATGTCGAGTTGGAGGTAAGATTATAGATTGCATCGGGCAATACGAATTGCGTGCCCACGTCCACGTTCATGGTTGTTACCTGGTCGGTAAATGCAACCTTGAACTCCTTACCTGAAACTGGCTTGAGTATAGGATAGACTGATATGTAACCAGTGCCATCTGTTGCCCAGTCAGAGGAAACCATCCTTATTGTATTGGATGCTGTGCAGTAAAGCTTGTAGGTCTGACCCAATATTACCCAGTCGTAAGCTGTTGATGCATCAAGGTCCTTGTCAGTTATCTTGTAAGTTTTTTCTGAGAAGACATCGTACAGTGTGACATCATCGTCAGCATTGTTGTCGTCATCACAGTTTATCTTCTTTATCTGCATGAAGTGCTGGTAAGAACCGCTGTTAAGGATGAAGTATTCATCCTCCTGCATGGTCTCACCTTCCACAACATGTATTGTATGACCGTCGTCGTCTGCCAGGTTTGCTCCATTTGCAAACTCTACTGTGCCTTCATTGCCCTTTACCTTCATTTTAACCTTCACGCAGTCGTCAGATGCTCTCATAAACTCTATCTTGTTTCTGTCAGAGTTTTCATCTGCTCCCTTGCTTGCTGAAAGCGTTGGAGCATTTGGAGCGTCTGCGAAGTAAACCTTGAAGGTTCCGAAGACAGGGTCTGTGAAGGCCTCGCCTGCGAGCAGATGATCCACGTCACTGTCTGCTGCTGTTACGTTGATGTATATGTAGGTTGTGTTTCCGGAACCTGGGTCATGATCGAAATCTACCAGAGTTCCGTCTATGTCGGTCTTTGAGGAGCCAAGCATTACTGGCTGGCCGTCCTGCAACCAAATCTCGTCTGCGCCAACCAGTATGGTAGCGTCACCGAGCTTGTTTTCAAGACCGTAGTAGTTGGCTGTATCTACATATACAGAAAGGCCGTTTATTGTCTTGCTTGCATCGGAATTTACTGTCTTAGTTTCTGAAGTTCCTCCAGTTTCTACCTGTATTACAGCACTGCTGGTGCCACCAGAAGTTACACCTTTTAAGGTTATGGTGTACTCCACTCCGCCAACTGTAACTGTTGCCGAATTGTCTGTTTCGGTGTCCAGGTAGATGCTCTGGGAACCTCCAAACAGCTGAAGCTCATCTGCATCAGAGCTGGAACCTACTGTGTATTCCTTTCCGAAGAATTCTATTGTCTGTCCCTTTGATTCTGTTGCATCAAAATCTATTGCTTTGTCAAAGTTTATCTTCATGATGTACAAAGGAGATGTTGTGCTTGTTCCTACATCTATTATAAGAGCAGGGTCATCCAGGTCATTGACTGAATTGCTGAAGTCGAAGGTTCTTGAACCAACAGTAATTGTCTGCTCATATCCGTAGGTCTGGCTGTTGTCATCTGTGAAAGTTCCGTCAGCCAGTATTGTTGGCAAACTCTCCTTTGTGACAGTGCTTACCTGGGCATTTATTGCATTTCCCAAGTATATCTTGTCAGATCCGCTTGCAAGAGAAGCTGCTTCTCCTGTTACTGTTGTTCCTGTTTCCCCTCCTGTCGTAGTAACGGTTTCACCACCAAGTCTTGCTGCCACATTTATTAAGCCAGCCAAATCACTGGCTATGCCTTCAGCAGTTCCACCACTTCCTACAACTATGAGGAAGTTTGGTGTACCGTCTTCTACGAAAGGTGCTGGGAAATCTGCTAGGGTGTAGTCAGCAGCAAGTACCCCACCAGCCAATGACATAGCTGCCATTAAACCGCCGACGAGTACCGCTACCAACTTTTTAAACATATTTTTTCCTCCTTTCTAATTTTTTTTCTTTTTTCAGGCCCCTCCAGACAGTTCGGTAATGGGACTTATTATTTCCCAAAACCGAAACCTGAAAGGAAGTGCCTGAATTGATGTTAAAATAATGGTAAAGGTTTATATATATTCCTTTAGTGAAACAGTTTCATTAAAAATTTTTAAGATATTAAAAGAGTTTTTTACGCTTTTAAAGCGTATTTTTATGTATTTAATTGTTCCAAAAGCATTTTTATGCCCTTTTAGACTAAAATAAGTGTTTTAAAAGCTTTTTATTTTTCATATTAATTTTTATAGAATTTTGTTAAAATTTTGCAAAAGATTAAATATTCTTATAACAATATGTTTTTGTATGAAAAGAGTTGTTTTGGTTTTACTGGTTATTTTGGTTTTATTCACATCTGGATGTTTAGAGGATAACATATGCAAAGATATTGAAAGGGAAGCGGCGAAGAATAATATTACGTGCCATTGTACCCCTACAAATATAATGCCAAGTGACTACGAAAATATTTCAGCTAAACCCAAGTGTGCCTGCCTCTGCTATTCTAATGGAGTCTGGGTGAACACGACAATAGCAATAGCTGAGAACATTACAAAAGTTTCAGGGAACCCGTGAGCTTGTCTATTTCTTCTTCTCTTGCAGGACCTATCGCCAGGCAGGTTGTTGTTCCTGGAGGAATTTCTGTCAATCCCGCGTCCCTTATGAGGGCTGTTGGAAGCTTTCCTGACTTTTTCTTTAGTTCCAAAAGCTCTTTCTCATTCTGGGCCTGTAACACAACTTTCTTTGCGCCTTCCCTTTCCCATGTATCCCTGGTTTTTTTGTCTGCCTTCTTCCATGCCTCAACAGATGCATGGGCAACCTGAGCTGCAATCTTGCCTGCACTCATTTTCAGGTCCTTCCTGACAATTATTGCCTGTTTGTACATCACGGAACACCCATGCCAAGTTTTAATATATCCCTTGTGCCGAGGGCAAGGCCAAGTATCAGAACTGCAATCTTAAGCCATATTCTGAATTCTTTGTCATCAACATGCCTGTCTATCAAAAGGAGAACCGGCCAGACAATAGCTATCTTCAGGGGGAACATTACCCACGGCCCGGTGAAGCTTATGAGAAATCTTGGAAGAACGTGTTGCTCCATGTAGGAAAAAAATGTGAGGGCCACAAAGGTGGAGCTTCCATCAAAAAGGTGGGAAACAAGAATCGGGAAGTTCTGCCTGGACAGGTATTTGGGGAACTTAAGGTGAATTAATCCGAACAGAAGAGACCAGAAGGTCACAAGGCCAAGAACCATTGCAATTCCGTTCCAGTTTTTTATCCCAAAAGAAAGAACGAAATAAAGATTTGTCAGGCAGAGAATTGTTCCGATGACAAGCATGATCTTCCAGTATTTCTTTTTGAAATATTTTTCCGCGAGGGAAGAGAACAGGAGAGAGCCAAGCGCTATGAAAAACACTGTGATATAAATGCCCGGAGAAACAAAGAAGAATCCCTGATAAAATCCAGCATCTTCGAGGGCCCTCATTATTCCTCCGAGGAAGATGAAAGGGACAAGAGAAAGCATAAACTTTTCATCAACCCTGAAATTCATTTTTTTCAGAACATACCTGTAGACAAGATAAACCGCCGCCGCGAAAATCAGGGAGTAAACTACTGTGTTTGGAAGAGTGTAGTAATGCCCCATGGGTCTGAGAAAATATTTCTCAAAAAAGTCCATTTAATCACCGAAGATTGAAAGTGGCACGAGACCTTCTTCCTTTTCCTCACTTTTGCTTTTTTCTGGTTCTTCGTTTTCTGATTCACTTTTGAGTTCCAGTGTTTTTTCTTTTGGCCTTTTCCTTCTGAAAGCATCGCGCAGGGAGAACTTCGAGAGCATGAAAACAGATGAGAGGAGCATCCAGCCGGAGATTATGTACAAACTGAAAAAGTTGAAAATGTAAAGGAAGGGAATCAGGACATTGAAGGTTATCATCATGCCGTTCCATTTGGTGATTTGACCTGAATTGAGTCTGGCTGTGCGAATTAGGCCGGACAGGACAAAGGCAAGAAGAAGCGCTATGAAAATGTATGAGAATGGAGGCAATAACTTATCCGAGAGGATTAGGTAAGAAAAAACTGAAGGGGCGAGGGCAGAGGAAACAAAATCAGAAGTGTTGTCAAGTTCTTTTCCAAACACGGAAGACGTTTTTAAGAGCCGTGAAACAGTTCCATCAACTGCATCTATTGCCACTGCCATTATTATAAAATAAGCGGCGTACAGGAAAAGCCCCTGAATGGACAGGAAGATAGAGATGAATCCTAAAGAAAAATTTGTCAGGGTCAGAATGTTTGCAATTTGCTCTTTCATAAGAATTGTTTGGTTCGCTTATTTTAATTTCTTTCCTATGGTGTTTATGTATTTTTTTCCTCTTTCAAGTTCGCTTTTTCCTTTTGACGTTAGAGTATAATAAACCCTTTTTCCAGACTTGGATGATTTGACATAACCACCCTTCTCAAGGAGGTAAAGAACTTTGTATGCAGTCACCCTTCCCGTGATGAAGTTGAACCGTTTTTCAATCATCTCCTTGAGTTCTTTTCCGCACTTCTTTCCTTCCTTCAGGGAACTCAGAATGAAGAGCCAGAGGTTTTCCTTTTCTATCTTTCTTTTCAGTCTTTCGAGAGGTTTTTGCATAGGACTCTTGATATTTTACGATACTGTAAAATATAAATATTTCAGAAGACAAAAATAAAAAATGGTTAAAATTGGAATCGCTGGTTCAACTGGAAATGTTGGAAAACAGACGCTTGAAATTATTGATGACTTGCAGAAAATGGGACTTGATTATGAAATCTCATGGCTGGGATGTTATGGAAATATAAGGGAACTAGAGAATCAGATAAAGAGGTATAAGCCGGGAGCTGTTTCTGTTATAGATGAAGGTAAAGCAGAAGAGCTGGAAAGAAGGATTGATATTCCGGTTTATCGCGGAGAAGGGGGCTTGTTGGAACTTGTTCGTGGCGATTATGACGGCTTTGTCAATACTATAATTGGTTCTGCAGGATTGAAGCCGACAGTAGAGGCGATAAAGAATGAAAAAACCGTTTACCTTGCTAACAAAGAAAGTCTGGTGGCCGCAGGGCCATTGGTTATGGACCTTGCAAGAAAATATATACCGGATGAAAGTCCGCCTGGAGTCAGGATAAGGCCAATAGATGATGAGCCGGCTGCAATTCACAGGTGCATGAGAGGTTATTCTCATGAAGATATTGAAAAAATTATTATAACCTGTTCAGGCGGTGCGTTGAGAGAATTGGACAGAGAGGAAATAAAATATGCCACACTTGAAAAAGTTTTGAAGCATCCAACATTTGTGATGAGCCCGGGCATAACAATAAACTCCGGAACTCTTATGAACAAGGGTCACGAAGTTATTCAGGCGGCGTATCTTTTTGATGTTCCGCTGGAAAAAATAGATGTGCTTCTGCATCCCGGGTCTCTGATTTCTTCAGGTGTAAGAACTGTGGACGGAGTTAACCTTGTGGAAATCTGCCCTCCGGATGTGAAGTACCATATCCACTATGCTTTGACTTATCCAGAAACTGTGAAAATTAACTATGAAGGTAAGAAAACAAAGGGTGTTGACCTGAGAGGACTTGAGGACTTGAAGCTTGCTGGACCGCCAGACGTGGAAAGGTTCCCGTGCTTTGAGTATGCGTTAGAGTCGTGCAGAATAGGAGGAACCATGCCTGCAGCAGTTAACGCGGCAAATGAGGTTGCAGTTGATTACTTTTATAAAGGAAAAATAAAGTATGTGAAAGATATAGAAGATGCAGTCAGGCATATCCTCTACACTCATAGTCCCATCAAAAATCCGACTCTGGAAGAAATCCTGGAAACGGATAAAAAGATAAAGGAAGAAACAAAAAAATATCTGGATGAGATGAATGAATATCCCAAATAAGTTAACTCTTCTGAGATTATTCCTCACTCCATTTATTCTTATTTTCATTTACTTTGAAAAATTTAGAATGTTTGCATTGATTTTGTTCTCTATTGCAGTAATAAGCGATTACCTTGACGGATGGTTTGCTGTTCACAAGAACATGAAATCAAAATTTGGAAATTTCATTGATCCTGTGACAGATAAAATACTCATAATCACATGTCTCATATTGCTTTCTTTTTTAGGTCTTTTTCCTCTCTGGATTATTTTAATAATCATGTCAAGAGAGTTTATAATGAACGGACTCAGGTCTGTGCTCTCTGAAGGAGAAAATATAGTAGGTGCAAACATAGGAGGAAAAACAAAGTTCTCCTTACAATCGTTTCTGATATTTCTTTCAATAATTTATCTCCTGTTTCCAAAAATTTATCCTCATGAATTTGTAGTTCTTCTGAATGTATTGCTACTAGTCGTAGTAGTTATAAGTTTAATTAGTTTGTTTAATTTCATTCACAAGAATTTGAAAAATATAAAAGGACTTTTAAGAAGATAATCAGCTCTGTCACAATTATAAAAGCTCTTAAAAATATTTCTTGCCGTCATAGATCACTGGCAGTCCTCTTATCAAGTTCACAATCACAACTGAAATCGTAAGATAAAATATCATGTTCTCCAGACCTGCTGAAAAAACGAATTGAATGGACAGCAGCGTAAAAAGAATCATCTTCATTGAGCCGTAAAATCCTCTCATAATTCTTGAACATACAAGGAATTTACATATCGGTGATTCCATCATGCCGTAAACAGTTTTGCCGGATTTCTTTGCCCGGAATCTTGTCCAGTCGGAAAAGAATCCTCTAAGAATTATTATAGTGGGGACCCACCACGGAACCATTTTAAGATAAAAAAAGAATAACCACAGAACTATCTCTGTGATTCTATCTCCCATAAGGTCAAAAAAGCTTCCAATCTGTGTTGTCATATTTAACTTTCTTGCGAAATAGCCATCAAAATAATCCATTAAAAACATTACAGGACATAAAACTATTGCAACTATTTTCATTTCAACACTTCCGTAATATATCAAAGGAATAAAAATGAAAAGTATGCCAATTCTTGATATTGAAATTATGTTTGCTACGTTCACTATGTTCTGCATCTTCATAACCTGCTTGTTATCGACCTTAAGAATTTTTTTGTGGCCAGTCTCGCCCCGCTATAAAATCCGAAAGGCCTGCCCTTCGGAATAACTTTTCCTTTCTTTATTGCCCTGAAGAGTGAATCTATGGAATCGCAGTCTATAATATTGTATATCTGCCCGAGGTCTTTCCAGTAATGTGAATCTGAACCTGCCGTTATTGGAAGCCCAAGCTCCTTTGCAACTCTATAAGCCTTTCTCATTGCACTGATTCTTGTTCCTCCATTTATAACCTCTATTGCATCAAATCTGCATCTTCTTACAGTATCTTTCAAGGAAGAAGTTCTTGGCCACCCTGCATAAGGATGTGGAGCTATAGCCAAGCCACCGAGGTCATGTATCCTGTCTATTGTCTCCTGCGCGGGCAACCTCTTTGGTATGTTTTCCTTAATTCCAAGGGCAAGGATGTGCCCATCTCGGGAGCTTACTTCCACGCCCGGAACAAAAAGAAAATTCTTCAAAGTTTTTGCATACTCAAGTCCCTTAAGAGTCCCTTTAACAGAATCATGGTCTGTTATCGCCAGGCCGCTCAGTCCTTTCTTTACAGCCATTTTAATCATCTGCTTAGGAGTGCCAAATGCCTCATTTCTCCATATGGGATGTTTTGAATAAACAGAATGTGAATGCAAATCTATTTTCATTACCACGGCACCTTTTTTACTCCAAGTTTGTAACCTATGAAAGAAGCTATGTAGTGAACAAGCGGAGTTATTATAACAAAAAGAAGTACTGAAAGGAAAGTTAGCTTTACAAAGAATGAAGCGAAAAGAAAAGCTCCAAAAACAAAGTCAAGCTGGTCGAGAAGCGGGGCAGGAGATCCTCTTTTCAAACCCAACCTTCTCTTTATAAAAGAGCCGGCCATATCTCCTATCATCGCTCCTAAGGCCACGAAAAAAACTGAAAGGAATGAAAGTTCGGGAAGATTAAGTCCTGCTTCGAAAGCTATGGAACTCAGGGTTGGGTAAAGGTAAATTTCCAGAGTCCCGAATAGAGTTCCGGATGTAAGCGCAAGAAAAAGACCTTCCCATGTTTTTCCAGGACCAAAAATTTCTCTCCTGTCTAAAAATTTTTTTCCAAAATCTATCCTTCTTCGACCGCGGGCCAGAGGAGCAAAGCCGTTGGCCGCATAGGCAGGGATAATTATCCAGAATCCCAATATGAGCTCGAAGAGCAGATTCATAAATCTTTTATTAAGAACAAGGTTATAAATATTATGCTTATTGAAGCTGTGAAATCCACTCTTGTTACAGCAGGGTTGATAATAGGGATACCTATTTTTCCTGACGGCGGCATACAATTTGCTGCAGCATTTACAATAGGCATGCTCCTTCCCGAAAAGTTTATAAGTCCTCTGGATAAGTTTGTAAAATTTATCTTTCCCCCTGCCAAAATTTTTGAGGAAAAAATGAAAAAGTTTAAAAGGTTTAACAAGATTATACCAAGGTTAATAGCAGGGTATCTT
>CAYYYO010000010.1:0-12279 GCA_964476295.1 uncultured archaeon
GAGTCCTGGCGGGGCTACCAATTTTATTACTGGACAAGGAAAGAGATAAAGGAATTTTTAAATAATTTCAAGTTAAAGTTTAAAGAGGAAGGAGTTTTTGAAGAAATGATAAGTGGTCATGAAGGAAATTATACCCTCTTTACAGTTTTCAGATAGGTGATTTTTTGAGAATAGAGAAGTTTTCTTTTGGGACAGTTGTAATTAATGGAAACGAATATAAGCAGGATGTTTTTGTTACAAACGATTCTGTTGAGGAAAAGGAAAATAGCCATAAAATAACAAAAGATGATCTTGATAAAATCCTTCTTTATGAACCAGACATTGTAGTAATAGGAAGGGGGACAAGCAATAATGTTGAAATTCCAGATGAAATAAAGGTTATGCTTGCCCAAAATAACATAAAGCTAATAGATGGCAAAACACCTGATGTAATCGAGAAATTTAATAAGCTGGTAAGCAAAAATAAGATCGTTGGAATACTTCATTTAACTTGTTAGGGTGATTATTTGGAAATAACAGTCAAACAAGCGGGTACAATTTTTATAGCGGCAATATTTATTTTCTCTGCCATAGGTTTTGCTTTAAACCTCTCATCATTTTCTTCCAGAAAAACGAGTACATCTTCAAACATAATTGACCAGCCGATAGCAGACAAGCAAAGGGAAATTTTTCTTGCAAACGATGTCACGATTTTAACCATTTTTCACTCAGATAACGAGGATTCTCAAAAAATGATTGAGGAGATCGAAAAATTAAAAAATGAAATGGGAGAAAAACTTCTTCCAGAAAAGATAGATATAAGAAAATATCAAACATTTTCAGCAGAATATAATATTCATACAGTTCCCACGATTTTAATAAGAGGAAAAGAAAACATAAATGCTCCCATAAGACTTGAAGGTCCACAGGATTATGATACCCTTAAAGAAAAAATATGCACTACATATGAAAAAACTCCTGATTCCTGTGGTTAAATGGTATGGATACTTTTTCTTATCATAGCAATTTTAATTCTTCTAATTATAAGATACAGAAGATTGTATTTGAAGGAGAAGTTGAGAAAGACAAGCATTTCGGTTAAATACGGAAAATTCCTGGAACATTATATTCCTTGGATAAAGGAATTGTTTCCTTACCATCCAGAAAAATTCAGATTCATTGGAAATCCTATAGATGGAATTCTCTTCGATGACAATAAAATAGTTTTTGTTGAATTTAAAACAGGAAAATCTCAGTTAAGCCAGACACAGAAAAAAATAAAATCTTTAGTGAAAAACAAAAAAGTAGAATGGAAGGAAATAAGAGCCGATTGAACAAAAGATTTTTATTTATAAATACAGAAGAAATAATAACTTGTTTATACGTGGTGCTATGGTTTTAAAACTCAAGTGTGATATATGCGGCAAGCCATTAAACGCTTCTAACATAGGATTTGTGAGTCACCCCCAAGAAGAACATCTAAAGCCAATAATGAGATGCAAAGAATGTCACAGCAAGATAAAAGAAAAGAAACGACAGAGAACATCAAGCTACATGATAATAGACTAAACCATTTTTTCTTTTAATTTTTTTATCTCTTTTTTCTGTTTTTTAATTTCTTTCTCCATTTTTTCTATGGCAGGAACTATATGGTCTATATCAGTTTTTAGGAGTTCACTCATCTTTTTTACAATTTTTATTTCATCCATTTAGAATCTCCCTTACCATATTTTTAACATCTTTGAGTTTTTTTCTATCTACCCCATACCCCTGGCCCAATTTTTCCGAGCCGCCACCCTTTCCGCCAAGCTTTTCAGAAATTTCTTTTACTATTTTTCCAATGTTTACATCAGTTTTCTTTCCGGCAGATGCAAAAATTTCAATTCTTTTTCCAAGACCAAAAAGAAATATTACTGTATTATCCCCAGTTAATTTCATAGAAATCTTTTGCATTTCCCCCCGTGTTACATTTTCTAATTCTTTTATGAGAACTTCATATTTTCCAATTTTTTCAAACTGCATTTTTTCAGTTTTCTTCTTTGCAATTTCTTCTTTCAGCTTATCAATTTTTTTCCTATTTTCTTTCCACTCTTTTATCAGTTCTTCAGTTTTTTCAATTAACTTGTCTTCAGAAACTCCAAGAATCTTTCCACTTCTTTTTAGGATGTCCTTGCATTTTCCCAAGTATTCCTTTGCGGCACCTCCTCCAACATAAATCAACCTAATCACTCCGTCGTGTGGCTTTTCTGTTTTTATTATAAAAACTCTTTCCACTTCTCCTGTATTGTTCAGATGGGTCCCGGCGCATGCCTCATGTTCTATATCATCTATCGATATTATTCTAAGAATCTTGGAAGGAACTGCGGCTCCCTGATATATTCTGAATCCATATTTTTTCTCTGCTTCCGGTCTTTTCAAAACTTCTTTATTGATCGGATAATTTTTCTTTATAATCTCCTTCGCTGTTTTCTCTATTTCTTCTACCTCTTCTTCAGAAAGCGATTTGTAGTGCGATATATCAAGATGTGCTTTATCCACATCCTTTTTCGAACCCTCCTGCCAGACATGTTTTCCAAGAACTTCTGTCGCAGCAGCATTCACTATGTGCGTTAAAGTATGATGTTGCATGAGCTGCCATCTCCTTTTTTTATCTACTTTACAACTTACTGTCTCTCCTTCCTTGAAGTTTATCTTTTCCATCTGGTGAATCACAACTTTATCAACTTTATCAACATTAAAGACCGTACAACCGTTTATTTCGCCAAAATCAGGCTCCTGTCCACCCCCTCTTGGGTAAAAAGCAGTTTTATCCAATATAACAAAATTGTTTATTATTTTCAGAACTTTGGCGTTAAACTCATAAATGTCATCATAGAAAAGGATTTTTGTTTCATTGATACCTTCTAATTTGTTTTCATCTATCGGGTATTTTTTCTTTTCTTTTCTTTCTTTTTCATGCTTTTCAGTAACCTTTTTGTATATGTCTGAAGGAATTTCTACTTTCATACCATGTTTCTCTGCAACCTCTTTTATAGTTTCGGGAGTTATGCCATGCGAATCATAAAGTTCTATCAGTTTATCTTCTGTGAATTTTTCTTTTCTTTCCAGCATTTTCGCAAGCATGCTTCTCGTATTTCTAGAGCTTTCTTCATATTTTTTCTTTTCCACTTCTATCACTTTTTTAAAATGCTCCAGATTTTCCATAAGCTCTGGATGCAACGGTTTGAAATATTTTGCAATCTCTTCTCCCACCCAATAAACATCAAAAGGAAGATTGTATTTTTCTATGAAACTTAAAGTTCTTCTCAATATTACTCTAAGATTATAACCTCCGCCGATATTACTCGGAATTCCTCCATCAGTTATCGCATAGAGAAGTGCCTTTACATGATCCGATATTGCATACAGAACTCTTATAGGTTCTATTTTCTCTGCCAAATCTTCTTTTGTTATATTTAATTCTTCAGCTACCCTTTCTTTGGCCTTTTCTATGTTTTCAACTTCATCTATGTTGAGCAATCCTGCCAGTTTGGAATATCTTTCAAAAAGTTTTTTATCATATTTCAGTCCAGCTCTTTTCTTCATTTTTTCAAGAACAGAGCCAAGAATAGCATCATAGTTTGTTGGCGTTCCTTGGGATATCCATACAAACCTGTCAAATCCTGCCCCCATATCTATAAGTTTTTCTTTCATAACTTTGTAGCTATCTGGGGTTCCCCTAAACTCAGTGAAAACAGCATTTCCAAGCTCCAACCCTCCTACATGGTACTCCAGCGAATATCCAAATGCACCTGGACCGAGCCATGCATCCTCAATGAAGTTTATTTTTTCTGGTTTAATCCCTAAGATTTCAGTTAGCATTCTATAGTCCAATTCTATGCATCTTTCCTTCCAGTACCCATTTTTTCCATCGTATAGGGAGGCCTGTTCAAGATGCGAGTGGCATGTCCAGTGTCTTCCGCTTACTCCTACCTGCGGTATGTCATTAAACCTAAGGGAAGGCTGTAAAACAATAACCGGATTTGCAGGAAGCTCAAATACGAACTTGTTCCCATCTTTCCTGTAAAAATCAACAACTCCTGCTATTGTAAAATACAAATCTGGAAACCATTTGCACAAAACAGGATATCTTCCTACTATGGCATGCCCCTCGTTTTCAAAGAATTTTTTAATTTCTTCCCATAAAGAAAAATAGTCAAAACTTTTTTTTGTAAGAGGATTGCCTATGAATTCATATGGTCTACATGATGAATCATTACAAACATCCTGATCACTTAAACTCCAGAAAAATTTGCCACATTTTTTACATCGCTTCCTTTTCCACCCATTTTCTTTAAAGAAATCCAGATACCAGTACTTTTCCGGTGTTTTCTGTAAGAGCTTTACAAGATATTTTTTATCCATATTTATCCTTTATTAAAGAAATTATTAAAAAGATTAAAAAATAAGAAAATTCAGGTCTTTCCTTCCTTTTTGGAAATCATCCAAATAGTCCAGCGAGTCCTTCTGCTGCTTCTTCTTCCTTTTTCTCTTTATCCTCGGCTTCTTCCTTTTTTTCTTCGGCTTTTGTCTCTCCTGTTGCTGCTGGAGTCGTTGCGGGCGCTGCTACAGGTACAGCAGCATTTTTTATTGCTTCCTCTATGTTTACATCCTTTAATGCTGCGACAAGAGCTTTTATTTGCGCATCATCTGCTTTTTCTCCTGTAGCTTCTATCACTTTTTTGACATTTTCCTCATTGATTTCTTTTCCTGCTGAATGAAGCAACAGAGCACTGTATATATATTCCATCTTTTACACCTCCATAATCTTTACAATCCTTTCAATGATTTTATTGCCATGGCCTCTCTATGGGCCTTTGCCAAAATTTCATCAATAACCTCCTTTGTGTATATTCCCGCCTCCAATGCAAGTGCCTTTGCCTCCCTAAAGGCCTTTTGTATTGCTATTGGAACAGTTATTTTTGTAAGATAGGAAGAATTCAAGGATAAATTTATGGCATCTATTATGCAATTATTCAATCTATTCATATACTCTTCTTCATTTATATCTAAAGTTTTTTTATCAAATATTATCCCATTTTCATAAACGGCTGCAAGATCAAGACCTATTTCCATTGGTTGTATTCCAAGCATATTCAGAACTGAAGCCACGTTTTGTTTTATTTCTTCCCCTTCTTTAACCACTGTCACGTCTTTTATCACATGAATTTTTCCATCCTGAACCTTAGAAATTATTCCAGCATCTGAAAGTTGTCCTATAGCTGGACCTGCAGGTATTCCAGTATCACCTTTTTTTACTACAATATCCTTTGGTGCTATATCCCCTGCCTTTGCTGGTGCAGGCGTTTTGTTTTCTTTAAGGTATTTAAAAAGCTCAAAGGGATTCATTTCTGTAAATATAAAGGCCGGTTGCCCTTTCATATGCTCTTCTAATTTTTTTACACCACTTTTCCCCACTTTTTTCAATGCCCTGGTCATAAAACTTTTCTTTGACATTATAATTCTTGCCTTGCCTTTCAATTCTTTTCTCATGATTTGAAGCTGCGGCGCTGGCATTTTGTACATATTTATTATTCCTACAACTGGATGACTTTCTATAAGCTTGCTTAACTCCTCTACCTTTTGTTTCTTCCACTCTTTCATAATTTCACCTTAACAGCTTTGCCCATTGTAAGTTTTACCACAACACTATCTATCTGTTGTCTGCCTTTTGGCAGTTTTCCTTCAACAAAATTTATCACAGCTTTTATGTTTTCTTCAACTTCTTCGTCTTTCATACTTTCATTTCCTACTGCTCCCTGTATTACTGGAGTTTTAACATTAAGGTTGAACATCTTTTCTCCTGATTTTACAAGGCCTTCGAGGTTCACCGTTGGAGGAAACGGTTTTGGCATTTTACCTCGCGGACCAAGAACAGGACCCAATATCTTACCGATTTGGGCCATTAATGTCGTCTCACCTAAGAAATAATCATATTCATTTGCAAGCTTTTTGGCATCTTTTTTGTTCATCTTAGACAATTGCTCTTTTGTAACAACCCCAACTCCAAGTTTTTTCGCTTCATTGACTTTTACATCAGCTATGACACAGACCTTGGTTTTTTTCCCCTTTCCAAACGGAAGAATAACGCTTCCGCTGAATCTGTTCTCAGGTTTTGAGAAATCGATACCTCTTAAATTTATAATTAAGTCCCATGTTTGGATAAAATTTCTTTTTTTACTCTCTTCCTTTGCTTTTTTAAGAGCTTCTTTTACTTCCATATTTTAACCTCCTACCGAAGTAGTAAACGGTTGTAGATAATGCGTAATAAAACTATATAAATTTTATTTTTTCCCCTCTTTTTCGACTTTTACTTCCTCGCCGCCCTCCTTTGGAAGCAGTTCATTTATTATTTCTGAAGGTATCTCTTCTTCCTCCATCTTTGATGCTATGTCTTTCCTTTCCTTTCCTTTCATTTGGTTCATTATTTCTTCTGCCTTCTTTCTCATTTCTTCCATGTGCTTTTTCCTCTCTTCTTCCAGTCTCTTCCTCTCTTCTTCCAGTTCTTTTAATTCTTCTGCGCTTAATTCAGTTTTCTCCATCTTTATTTCTTTATCATATTTGCCCTCATCAATTTCTTTAATAATTTCTTTTGGGTCTTTCCCCTCTACAAGGATTCCAGAAGAAACACAGCTTCCAACAATTTGCTTGACGCATGATTTCATATCTGCCGAGTTCATGCTTTCCCTTTTCGACTTTGCTATTTTGATTATTTGCTCTATTTTAAGGTCAGCTATTTTCTCTTCCTTTGGTCTGGACGAAAGCTTTTCCACTTTGGCTTCTTTCTTTATAAGGGCAGAAGCAGGAGGGGTACCGACCTTTATTTCAAAATTCTTACCTTCAACTATAACTGTTACAGGAACTTTCATGCCTGCAAAATCCTTAGTTTTTTCATTAATTTCCTTTATGACTTCACCAATGTTAACTCCGAGGGGTCCTAATGCCGGTCCCAACGGTGGTCCTGCACTTGCCTTACCGCCTTCAACCAATGCATCTATTTTTTCACTCATTTCCCTCACTTTCCTTAGACTTTTCCACAATTCTAATGGATTCCAGTTTAACTGTAACAGGGATGGATACAGCAGCTTCCAGCAATTCAACTGTCACTTCTCCCTTTCCAACTCTTGTCACTTCTCCCCTCTCTCTTTTGAAGGGACCGCCGATTATTTCTACTATATCACCTTTGTGTACCTCAAGTTCTTTGTCTTCAGTTTCTAGAAACTGCTTTATTTTATCTATTTCCACGGGTTTTCCTATTAATCCTTTAACATGTCTGATATCTCGTATAACTTCTCTTATATCACTTTCTTTTCCTTCAACCATAACATACCCTTTAAGCTTTTCAGGATGGATCATTGCTTTTATTTCAAAACCTCTTGTTTTTACCAATGTCTGTATTTCAGACATTACCATATTTTCTCTTCCAATAGTTGTTCTTATAGTATATATCATTTAATCTACCCAAATATACCTAAGATGTGGAAAATTAGGAATATAGCAAATCCTATTAAACCTATAATTAATATTCCCAACCCCGTTATTTTGGCAGCGTTAAAATATTCTTCTTTGGTTGGCCTTCTCGTGACTCTAAAAACCCTTACACAATTTTTAAAAAACCCCTTGATATTCATGCTATCACACAACAATAAGATTTAGAAAAATATATAAATGTTTGGGGAGTAACACACCCCCAAGAACACCCCCACACACTGGGAAAGACGGTTTATCCCATTATTCAACAAAATCTATACCCAGAATCTTTTCTATCTCTTTTTTCCTTTCTTCTGTGTAAGTTTTTGTTGGACCATAAATTTGTGGACTTTTCACTCCCGTGACTATTATCATTGCCCTTATTGTATCACCAAGAGATGGGTCTATCTGAGCCCCCCATATAACTTTTGCATCAGGGTCTAACCTTTCATTAACCCTTTGAACTATTTCTTGGGCCTCTTTTATTGTCATATCTGCACCGCCCGAGACATTTATCAAAGCTCCAGTTGCCCCCTCTATATCAACATCTATCAGCGGAGTATTGAGAGCTTTTTCCACAGCTTCTATAGCTCTCCTTTCTGTATCACTTTCTGCCAATCCAATCATGGCAAGTCCACCATTTGACATTACTGCTCTTATATCAGCAAAGTCCAAATTAACCAGTCCTGGTTTTGTCACCAATTCAGTGATGCCTTTTACAGCATTCACAAGTATTTCATCAGCTACTTTAAATGCTGTAGATAATGAGACATCAGGCACTATTTCCAAAAGTTTATCATTTGGTATGACTATTAACGTATCTACAATTTCCGAAAGTTTGTCTAATCCCATCTTTGCATTAATTTCTCTTTGTTTTCCCTCCATTGAAAATGGTAGTGTAACTATACCAACAGTCAGCGCACCTGCCTTTTTAGCAGTTTCTGCAATTATAGGAAGAGATCCGGTTCCAGTTCCGCCGCCAAGACCACATGTGACAAAAACCATATCAGCTTTTCCAATAATTTTTTGTATATCCTTTTTACTTTCTTTTGCAGCTTCTTCACCAAGTTTAGGGTCTGCACCAGCTCCAAGACCCTTTGTGGTATCTTTACCTATAAGGAGTTTGTTTTCACAATCCGTGTACAGCAAGTCTTGCGCATCAGTATTTACGGCAATCATATCTGCACCAACTATTCCTATTTCACTCATTCTAGAAATAGTATTGCATCCTGAACCTCCGGCACCAATAACTTTTATATCAGCTTTTCTTGCTTCTAATATTTTCTCAAGATCAGCGTTTGCATCCTTATCTTTTTTCACAGCACTCATTTAATAATCACCCTTGATATCAAATAAGTCAATTGTTTCCATTGAATTTTAATGAATTATATATTGTATGTAACGTATATAAATCTTTCGTATGAATTTTATTTTTTCCTTTCAAAAGTCTGAGAGAAAACGATTTTTTCAAAATTCATGAAGTCAAATATGTCATCTATTATCATTTTCTTTATATTTCTGTCAATATCATTTTCAATGAATATTTCAACTTCTTTATCATTTATTTTTACTTCTCCTGTTTTGCAATTATAATACTCACAGAGTGCTTCTATTTTTTCTTTATCACCTTCAATCCTTTCTTCAATTTTAACATCAAACACCAATGTTTTTCCAGATAGAGGGTGATTAAAGTCAACCCTTACTCTACCTGAATTTACAGATACAATTTTGCATCTAAGTCCATTCATTTCAAGATTCATTCCAGGATATGGATCTATGTTTTGTTTCTTGAATTCAGACAATGGAACAAGTTTTATTAGCTTTGGGTTTCTCTTTCCAAAACCCTTTTCTGGGGGAACTTCCACTTCCTTTCTTTCACCAATTTTCATTTTAAGAAGTTCTTCATCAAGTCCCTTAACAACTTTTTCATATCCAACTATTGTGAGAACTGGACCATACTTTACCTTTGGGTTAAACATACCTTCTTTCTCAGCAACCTCTTTGAATGTTGTATCAAAAACTTTCCCACTTTCTTTTATTTTCCCTATGTAATTTATTTTTACAAAATCACCTTTTTTCATACAACAACCACCTTATGTCAAATGACATCAACTTATTAGTATACCGGGTTTCATTGGTTCAGCCTGCTTAGCTTTCTTATCATTACTATCTTTCGTAACCAATTTTACTTCAGCTCCGATTTCCTTTTCAAAGAAAGCTTTTTTACTTTTTAAAATTTCAACCTCCTTTTCACGATTCAATATATTTTTCGTGGGCCTTTTTTTCATCAATTTCTGAACATACATCACAAGTTCTTTGCCAAGCTTTTTGTACTTATCTTCCTTCATAAAGTCTCCAATGTTTTTACCATCCTTAACACCATTATATACTTCATACTTCCATTCAGGAGCAATGAACATTGTTACGCATTTTGGTTTTTCTATTTTAGCTATTCTTTTAATCTCTTCTACATCTTCTAATATATCCTTTATTATTTCTTCTCCTAACTCTACTTCTTCATCTATTTTTGATTCATCTGCTTTTGGCCATTCAGCAATAGATACAAACGGCTCATTTCCAAGTTTTTCCCAGAGCTCTTCTGTTATATGGGGGCAGAAAGGATGTAAAATTTTCAGGAATGCTTCAGCAAAATTTTTATCGATTTTATTCATATTTTCTGAAAAAATTTTAAACATTTCTCTTATTTTTATTACAGCGAGATTATATTTCAGATCTTCTATGTATTCTGTCACTTCTTTTATAATTTTATTTATTTTACTTTCAATTATTTTATCAGGGGTTCCGGGCTTGAAATTTTCAAAATAGTTCAAAACCCTTTTTATAAACCTCAAACTTCCTTCAATCCCGCTTTCGCTCCATTCCACATCTTTATCAGGAGAGGCCATTGATACAAGAAAGAGTCTTGCAGTATCTATTCCATACTTTTCAGATACAGTTCCAGGAAGAACTACATTTCCTCTTGATTTAGACATGACATAGCCATCTTCGCCATGCAACATTCCCTGATTGAACAATCTTAGATTTGGCTCATCTATAGTTAAAAGTCCAATGTCCCTTAAAAATTTAGTATAGAATCTGAAGTAAATTAAGTGCATGCATGCATGTTCTTTTCCGCCTATGTAGATGTCAATGGGCATCCAATATTTGGCTTTTTCCCTATCAAATATCTCTTTTTTATTGTTAGGGTCGCAATACCTTAAGAAGTACCACGAGGAATTTACAAACGTATCCATTGTATCGGTCTCTCTTTTTGCGGGTCCTCCGCATTTTGGGCATATTGTATTTACCCATTCTTCATTTGTTGTAAGAGGATTTCCCTCTCCAAATCTTACACTTTCCGGCAATTTAACAGGTAAATCTTTTTCAGGAACTGGAACAACGCCACATTTTTCGCAATAAACCACAGGTATAGGGGTTCCCCAGTATCTTTGCCTTGAAATGAGCCAATCTCTGAGTTTGTACTGAACAGTTCTTTTCCCAAATCCCATTTCTTCTAAATAATCAGATATCTTTTCAATTGCCTCTTTGCTGTCTAAACCATCAAATTTTTCGGAATTTACAAGTATTCCTTCTTGAGTATAGGCTCGCTTCATATGTTCGGGTCTTAACATTTCATTTCTTGGTTGAATTACAATCTTTATTGGTATTTTATATTTTTTTGCAAACTCAAAATCTCTCTGGTCGTGAGCTGGAACTGCCATAACCATGCCGGAACCATAATCAGCAATAACAAAATTGCCAACATAGACAGGTACCTTCTCTCCGGTAACAGGATTTATCGCATAAGAACCTGTAAATGCACCCTCTTTTTCTAATTCTTCTATATCCTTTTCACTGGTGGATTTTATTTTTTTTAGCAGTTCTTCAACTTCTTTCTTTTGTTCTTCTGTTACGATTTCCATGAGTTTTGGATGTTGTGCAGAAATAACCATGAATGTTACTCCATAAATTGTATCCGGTCTTGTGGTGAAAATTGGCCATTTTTCTCCGTTAATTTCAAAGAATATCTCTATACCATGACTTTTTCCAATCCAGTGTCTTTGCATGGCTTTAACATCTTCTGGCCATTTATCAAGCTTATTTATATCTTCATACAGTTCTTCGGCATAATCAGTTATCTTGAAAAACCATTGTTCAAGATGTTTTATTTCCACAGTTGTATCTTTATGCCTCCAGCATTTTCCATTATGTACCTGCTCGTTTGCCAAAACGGTCTTGCACTTTGGACACCAGTTCACAGGGGCCTTTTTTCTAAAAGCTATTCCATTTTCCATCATTTTCAGAAAAATCCACTGGTCCCATTTGTAATATTCCGGCTCATGAGTTTTTATGATTCTTGACCAATCATAACTTAAACCAAGAGATTTTTGCTGTTTTATGAAATTCTCAATGGCTTTTTCTGTATATTCTCTTGGATGTATCCCTGCTTGTATTGCAGCGTTTTCAGCTGGAAGGCCAAGCGAATCATAACCTACGGGATAAAGTACATTAAATCCTTGCATTCTTTTAAATCTGGCGTAAATATCACTTATTGTGTAATTGAAAGCATGACCCATATGAAGTCCAGAACCTGAAGGGTAGGGAAACATCTCAAGAACATAAAATTTCTTTTTTCCATTATCCTTAACTTCAAATATCTTTCTTTCTTCCCACCTTTTCTGCCATTTTTTCTCTATTTCAGAGAAATTAAACTTAGAAATCTCCGATTTCTTCTGTTTTTTCTCTATTTCAGAGAAATTAAACTTAGAAATCTCCGATTTCTTCTGTTTT
>CAYYYO010000010.1:12379-12920 GCA_964476295.1 uncultured archaeon
TTCTCTTTCATAAGAATCACATATAAATTTTAACAATTTTATATTTAACTTTGTAACAAATTTATGAAATATGGGCACGTAGCTCAGCTTGGAGGAGGCCTTTCTTTTCGCAAAAGAAAACATTACGGAAACTCGGTCTGTGAAAGAAGAAAGACCTGTGAGCAAATAGAGCACTGGCCTTCTAACTTTAAGGTTAGAAGATTCGAGGATTTTATCCTGTGAGAGAAGAAAGCCAGGGGTCGAGGGTTCAAACCCCGAGGGAGGGAACAATGTCGATAGACGTAGGTTTCACCTACGTCAGTTTGTGTCCTCCCTATGGGTATACCCACCTCTTGAACAATTCAAAAATATCAATGTTTTGCAAACACTCTGTGTTTGCCTTTGGGGAATAATCCCTTAGGAAGGAATGTACTGACATAGGTTTCACCTACGTCTATCGGCTTTGTCCTCTTTCCTCGGGTGAGGGTCCCTCCGTGCCCGCCATTCACTTATTTAAATTAAAAAAACAAACAATTTTATGTGGGGGCTATGGGTAGAGTAA
>CAYYYO010000011.1:0-12765 GCA_964476295.1 uncultured archaeon
AAGTTTAAATACGGATATGAAGAAGAGTTTAGTTTATGAAACTGGCATTAATGGATCTTGATAGACTGCTGGGAGATTTTTCAGACAAAGCAGAAGAACTTGGGATAGGATACTTATATAAAAGATACTGGGATAATCCTTCTCTGTTTCTACAAGAAATAGAAAAATATGATCCTAATGAGATAAAAGAAAGGAGCGAAAAACTTATATCTGGATTTAAAATTTATCCAGAAACAATGCCCTTTCTCAGAGAAATGAAAAACCGTGATTTTTATAATGTGATTTTAACGGATAACATAGTTTGCGGCTCAAAGGAAAATAAAGAAATTTTAAAGAAAAATTTTAATGAGGGAAATAACTGCTATATTGATGAAATTCACTGTACTATGAGAATTGGTGAAAATGGAAGAATTGAAACAGACATGAGCAAAGAATCTTATGCGCTTCAACAATTTAACATTTATGAAAGCGGTGTTCTTTTATTGGAGGGAAAAAATGATATAAAAGTTGCCTCCAGAATAAGGGAAAAAATAAAAGAAAGGGGGGTTCCAATTAAGATAATAAAAATTGGTAATAACTGCAAAGAGCTAGACAAGTTTGTTGATTATAGTGCAAAAACTCTTTTAGATGTTTTCAATTTTATCGATAAGGAGTGAATTATCAATTTATTGTCGAAGTTAATATTATATAATGTCGAAATAAATTTGTTTCTATGTTCGCAAATGAATATGAATCTCTAATAGAAGAGCTTGGTTTAACTGGAAAGATGAATCCTTATGGATCTAATATAAAGGATTACAGCCCAGAATATTTACATTAATTCAACTTCTTCGATTCCAAGCAATTTCAAACAAAATTTCATTATCTGAGCAAACGACTCTATAAGGGCAAGTCTTTCCTTTTCTTTTTTACTTTTTATTACTGGACATGTTTCATAAAATCTTGAAAAAAGATAAGCAAGTTCATATGCGTAATTTGCAATGAAGTGTGGCTTGTATCTATAAGCAGCTGCTCTGAGAACTTCTGGAAATTTTGAAATCTTTTTGACCAGTTCAAATTCTTCCTCCTCCACAAGTTCTCCAACTTTTGGTTTTTCCTTCGATTTCTCCAGAATTTTCTTTGCCCTTACGAGGGAGTACTGAAGGTAAGGTCCCGTTTCTCCTTCCATAGACAAAGATTCTTCAGGGTAAAAAGTGAAATC
Organism: uncultured archaeon; assembly: GCA_964476295.1. Classification (GTDB taxonomy): domain Archaea; phylum Aenigmatarchaeota; class Aenigmatarchaeia; order PWEA01; family JAGHBM01; genus JAGLWW01. The sequence goes on from CAYYYO010000011.1 coordinate 1,202, forward strand.
CTTTATCTCATCATACTTAAGAAGAAAAAACTTTATAGCAGCTAGAGAAATTTTATGAGAAAGCTCCTCTAATTTTTCTTTATCAAGTTTGTTTCTTTTTTTTATCTCTATTTTTGCCTTTTCTTTCATCTCGTCCATCAGGTCATCTGCATCTACAATTTTTCCTTCTCTTGACTTCATTCTTCCAGAAGGCAGGTTTACCATGCCATAACTCAGGTGAATATTTTCCCGTGCAAATTTGTATCCAAGTTTTTTTAATTCTTCAAGAAGTTTGAACAGAACTTCAAAATGGTAATTTTGTTCATTTGCCACCACATAGATAGATTTATCAGGCAGAAAATCTTTGTATTTTAAATAAGCAAGATAAAGGTCTTGAGTTATATAAAGGGTTGTACCATCGGAACGAATTAAAATTTTTTTATCCAATCCATGATTGCTTAGGTCAAAGAAAATCGCACCTGTTTCATCCTTTTGGAATATGCCTTTCTTCAGACCTTGGAGAACCATTTCCTTTCCTTTTTCATACATCTCGCTTTCTTTATAAATCTTATCGAATCTTACACCAAATCTCTTATAGGTTTCTTCAAAACCTTTTTCTGCCCATGAGTTCATTTTTTTCCACAGGTCTCTAACTTCTTTGTCCCCTGCTTCCCATTTTCTTAGCATTTCCTTTGCTTCTTCTTCCAACTTAGGATTTTCTTTTGCTTTCTGATGAAATAAAACATAGAAATCCCCTACAAAGTGGTCTGGTTTTTCTTTTGGTTTTGCTCCATTCCCCCATTTATGATAGGCAAGCATGGACTGGCATATGTGTATTCCGCGGTCATTATGAAGGTTTACCCGAAAAACCCTGTAACCAAGTTTTTCAAAAATTCTAGACATGGATTCTCCTATAGCCATGTTTCTCATATGGCCGAGATGAAGCGGTTTGTTTGTATTTGGTGCGGGATATTCCACAACCACCTTTTCCTTCCTATCGCCAGAACCATATTTTTCTTTTTTTTCTTCAACTTCTTTCACAACTTTTTTTGTAAATTTGCCTCTATCAAAAAAGAAATTTATGTAAGGCCCGGCAACTTCTATCCTTTCAACAATGGAATCTTCTGGAATTTTCATATTCTTGCTGATTTCTTTTGCCACTTCAGCAGGATTTTTTTTCATCTGTTTTGCCAGAGAAAAACAGGGAAAGGCAATGTCTCCCATTTTTGAATCTGGCGGCTCCTCAAGATCTTTTGGCTCTAAATTTACCCCAGTAACCTTAAGAATTTCAACTATTTCCTCTTTGAATTTATTGAACATAAGAATAATTAGTTGGAATTAATTAAATATTTGATAATAAATCTAAAATCTGTGGCCTAAATTCTCAAAAATCTTCTTCATTTTCAGGGAATCTATTTCCAGAACAGGACTTTCAGAGATTATGGTTATATTTTGTTTTGAGGCCAGAATCTCTTTGCAAACTTCCTTTACTGGAGGGTTTTTCATAGTATCATCAAAGGTAAGGTGCCTGCGCTCTCCCTTTTCGGTGTATTCTATCTGTGAGAAGTGTGTGTGGAGATGATTTAACTTAAGGGTCTTTATTTTTTTCATAACATCTCTGTAGTCAACTTTGCCCTGGTAGCGGGCCCACATATGAGCAAAATCCAGACAGAGCGTACAATGTTTTGTTCCTATTTCTTTAAGAAGCATTACAAGTTCCTCGAGAGTCCCGAACTGAGAAATTTTTCCTGTTGTTTCTGGAGCGATTTTAACTTTCCACCCTCTCTCGCGGATTTTGTCTATTATATCCAGTATCCCCTCCTTAACTATCTCATAAGTTTCCTGTGGAGTGTATTTTCCATAGTATGCTGGGTGAAAAACTACAGGACTTGCACCCATGTAATGTGCCCGCTCGCAGGACTGAAGAATTCTTTGTTTCGAGGCCTTTATCTTTTCCGGATCCTGAGAAGCAAGGTTTATGAAGTATGGTGCATGGACAGATAATTTGATTCCTGTCTCTTCCCGTACCTGAGAAACCTCCCTGGCCAATTCGTTCTTCATATTAACTCCATGGGTGAATTCCACTTCCATGGCATGAAGACCAAGCTCCTTAACTTTTTTTATGCCTTCCTTTGTTCCACCCTTTGCTGAAATAGGTATGCCTGCGGGACCCAAAAAAATCTGCATAATAAAAATATGGAATTTAGAAATATATTTGTTCAAAGAAACATATGGAGAAACAGCTCAAGAATTATTATGCCGACTATTATTCCTACAACGTGCTCTGGTTTTATCTTTATTGCTTCTGGGCTCTCATCAAAATATCTCGTTAAACCAGCAGTGCTCAGTGGCATTTGTTGTTTATCCTTTGCCATAATTCTAATTTGTGGCATAAATATAAAAAGTTTATATTTGGCCTTGTACAATTAGTTTTGAGGTGAAAATATGCCGAGGGGTGTGAAGAAAAAAACTAGAACAAAATCCAAAAAAAGAGTTAAAAAAATATTAAAAGATGCTCCTGAAGACAAAAAATTCTGGGTTTGCGACGGCAGGGTTCTGAAAAACCTTAAGGAGCTGGAGCAAGCTTTAAGAACAATGAGTGATGAAACCTATAGATACCATGTTAACAAGGTTAAAAATGATTTCTACAACTGGATAAAGGATGTATTCAAAGACAGAAAATTAGCTACTGAAATTAAGAAGTCGAGAAACAGAATAAGTGCTGCAAACAAATTGAAGAAAAAATTAAAATTATAGTCTTGTGATATGAAATGAAGACTGATATTTTATATGAGGTATCATATGAAGCAGGTAACCGTATAGGAGGTATACATACTGTTTTGGTATCAAAAGCCAAATACCTCAAGAACATTTTTGGAAAGAATTATACTGCTATAGGTTTTTACAACAAAAGGAATGCGGTAATAGAAGTTATAGAAAAGGAACCGCCACAAGATATTAAAAAAGTGTTTGAAGAGTTGAAAAAAGAGGGAATAAGATGCATATATGGCTTATGGACTGAAGCATATGATGTTCCGATAATTCTCGTCGATTCTCTGGTTTTTCAAAGAGACAACATAAATATGATAAATACGCTTCTATGGAAAAAATATAAAATAGATTCTTTAAACACTTGGAATGATTACAGGGAACCTGTAGCGTGGTCTTATGCTGTCGGAAAACTCATAGAAAAGCTTTCTAAAATTAATGAAGGTAAAAACATTGTTGCACACTTTCATGAATGGCTATCGGGGGCTGGAGTGCTGTACCTGAAAATTAATGAAATAAAAATACCAACCATCTTCACGACTCATGCAACAATGCTTGGAAGGGCTATGGCTTCAAGAAGGGATGAATCTTTTCTAACTGGTAAAATCAATCCGGATGAAAAGGCCTATGAATATGGCGTTGCAGCAAAACATCAGATGGAAAAAACTGTAGCGAGAGAAGCAGATGTATTTACTACAGTGAGTGATGTTGTTGGTGAAGAAGTTAAAATTATTCTGGGCAAAGCCCCCGATATAATAACTGTAAATGCTCTCGACTTTGAAGAAATGCCATCACAGGATGACTTGTCTGTCTTAAATGCAAAGTATAGAAAGAAGATGGATGATTTTATAAGGGCATATTTCACACCTTATTATTCAATAGACATAAAAAATTATCCTATCCTGTTTACAGCAGGTAGATACGAATTTGAGAACAAGGGATATGATATATTCATAGATGCGCTGGGAGAGCTCAATAAAAGAATGAAAAACAGCAAGAAAAACGTTGTTGCTTTCCTCTGGGTCCCCAGAGGAACTATATCGCCAAAAGATGAAGTCGTAAATAATTTTTTGATTTATGATAGAGTGAAAGATATGCTTGATTCTGAATGGGAAATTATAAAAGAAAATATAATATCTAAATTTTCTGTTGGAAAAGAAATAGAAAAATCAGAAATAATACCAAACAAAATAATGTCTGAGATAAAATCAAGCTTTGAAAAAATGAAAAGCAGAAGAGGATTAAATCCTCCTGTCTGCGCATTTGAACTCTCTTCAAGGGAGGAAGATGACCCCATAATGAAAAGAATAAAAGAAAATGGCTTGGAAAACAGGGAAACTGATAGTGTAAAGGTTATATTCTATCCCGTATACCTGAATAGGGAAGATGAACTGCTGGGGCTGAACTATAGAGAAGCGCTTATAGCAAGCAGTATAGGTGTTATGCTATCCAGATATGAACCATGGGGATATATGGGGCAGGAAACAGCTGCATACGGCAACATAGCAATAGTAACAGATTATAGTGGCTTTGGGAGGTTTGTCAAAAAAAATTACAAAGGTGAAGTAAATCCTGTGGAAGTCGTAAATGCTATTGGAAGGTCTCATGAAGATGTTGTAAAGGATGTCGCAGATCTCTTGGAAAAATATATAAAAATGAAAAAAGACCAGAGAAAGAAACTGGAACTGAAAGGATATGAAGTTGCTAAACTCGCATCATGGGAAGAACAGATTAAAAATTACATAAAATCATATTCGTTGGCTCTTGAGAGAGCTAATTCCTAATTCTAATCTAAAATTATTTAAAATGTTCATGTAATTGGAATATGCCTCGTAAGGATTTGGATATGTATTAAAATATTTGTGTATATCCCCGTCAGCAAACCACTTCGTGCACATATAGTAAAAATGGTCTGAGGTCTGCAGTTTTCTCCAAGCATCTATAAGTTTTTTATTTCCAGAATTTAGAATATGGGGACCTAACTCTTTCATCTTTTTAAATGCATTATCCTGTAACTTGTTTCCCAGCCATGCAGAAAGGTCTCTATCAATATCTGCCCATGAAAGTATATGGGGAATGTCTATCCTGTCCTTTGATTCAAGTTCCAAGAGTTCACTTATTTTTGCCCATTCGAGATGAGGATATTTTGCCACCTCCTTAGGCAGGTATTCCAAAAAGTCAAATATTCCTGTTTCCTTCCATTGATGCTCTCCAAAAGTTTCGTAATCAAGGAAAAGGTTTATTGTCTGACCCTGGCTTGCAGCAAGCCAACTCACATACTTGTCTGCTGTAAGGGGGTACTCAATCCAATCAATTTTTGAAAAGCGAAATCCTATGTCATCACTCAATCTGTAGTTTCTTAAAATTAGTTTTATATCAGAGTTTAGAGGTTGATAAATATAATTTGGTGACCTCCATCCAAGTATTTTATCCCATCCCTCTCCAACAATTCCTTTATACCCCATTTTTTCAACTTTTTCTGCCATATCATTTGAAAGCATGGCTTCGGTATTTCTGAATACCAGGGCCTTATGACCAAATATTTCTCTGATCAGCTCCCTATGCATTTTAATCTGTTCCTTAAACTCATCTTCTGAGATAAGATATGCAAGAGAATGATAATATGTTTCATTAAGTATGTCCATGTTTCCAGTGTCATAAAGTTTTTTATAAAGGTCTATCACTTCAGGTCTGTACTTCATTGCTTGTTCTAGGAAAACTCCTGAGAATGAAAAGCTTACTTTAAATTCTGGGTGCTTTTTAATAAGCTCTATAAGTTTTTTAGTTGTTGGTATGTAACACTTATTAGCAACTTTTTCAAAAATTGCTCTGTTTTTTTCTTCATCAAAATAGTTTGAATCCTTTGTAAAATAATTGAAATTTCTTAACCTGAAAGGCTGGTGGACCTGAAAGTACATGCAGATTTTTGTCATTCTTATCCCCTATTATTTTTTGTTTATTAAAGATTTATAGAAATCTGATGTTTGTCTAGCTATATCCTCCCATTTAATCTGCTTGGCTTCATTTCTGCAATTGTTTGACATTTCTTCGTAAAGTTCTTTGTAGTTTAGTATTTCAAGTATTCTGCTTGCCATTTTTTCAGTATCCCAGAAATCTACCTTAAAGACATTTCTTGTAACTTCCGATACTCCAGATGTCTTTGAAATGATGGTTGGTGTACCAGCAGCCATCGCCTCCAGTGCCGTGATGCCAAATGGCTCATAAACTGAAGGCATAACAAACACATCGGCCCTTTCATATAATTTGGGTATATCTTCTTGGGGAACATACCCCAGGAAAAACACGTTGTCTTCTATGCCAAGGTCTATCGTCAGTTCCAATAAATCTTTGAATTTGTCTCCCTTTCCTGCTATAACAAACTTTGCATCAGGATAATGTTCTATTACTATTTTAGCTGCTCTTAACAGGTGGTCTATTCCCTTATGGAGCGTTAATCTCCCAAGGTATAGTATCATATTTTCTCCAGGTTTTATTTTTCCCCCGCAATCAAAGACGGAAGCATCAATCGCATTGTATATAACTCTTATCCTGTTTGGGTCTGCACCGTACTTTTCTATAATTTGCCTCTTTATTCTTTTGCTTACAGCTATTATTCCATCGGCCTCGTGAATGCCATACCTCTCTATATCCATTACCCATGGGCATGGGTTTCCTATTGACCTGTCATATTCTGTTGAATGAATTGTAAATACAAGTGGTTTTCCGGTTTTTCTCTTTATGCATACTCCTCCCAAAACAGTCAGCCAATCATGACAGTGAATTACATCAAAATCAAAATTGTCTGCCATCTTGCAGACTTCCTTTGCATAATTCTGAACGCTTTTTAATATTGAGTTGCTCAGAACAGATCCAGTAAAAGTTGTATATGGCCCAAAGCCAACAGATGCCTTTATCCTTTCAATCCTCATCCACGGGACATTTATTTCTCCTCTGTCTGGCATAAAGAAGATTATTTCAACGTCTTTCGGCATCTTTCTTGTTAGTTCATAGGTATGGGTTCCCAAACCTCCAGAAAAATAAGGAGGAAATTCCCAACCTATCATCAACACTTTCATACAACGGCCCTTTTTATAAGTTACAATATTAATTGTATCTCGGATTTAAAATTTTTCATTTAAATCTAAAATTCCAAGAGAAGGGAATGAGATTTTTTTGGCTTCAAAACAATTATTTTTTCTTTTACTTCCCTTTCGTTAAGTATGCATTTTGAATAAATGTTTGGCATCTTGGCTTCCACGGGCAGATTTTTTACTTCCAACATCATTCTTTTTCCCTTTCTGGAATATTTGAGGTGAACTTTATTTTTTCCTATTTTTATTTTCCTTTCAAAGGTTCTGAAATAAAATTTTGAAGGGTCCAATATTATTATTTTCTCGGTGAGTTTTGGCTTTATTCCCAGAACGTAACTGTCAAGAATCGTCAACATTCCAGCAACAGACCACATCTGTGATGTACAGCCCCTGGGTTTCAGTATGTCTGACTCAAAAAATTCGTTTATGCCATTTATGCACTGTTTATCAAAATTCTTTTTGTTAATCTCAAGGAGTTTTTTTGCATTGTTCATCTTTTCGTAGTTGCACTGCGCCATGGCTGCAGTCAGAGTAAGGAACGGCCATGCTGAGCCGGTATGATATCCTTTTGGATTATATTCTTTATCCAAAGCTGATCTTGTTCTCACCCCAACTGGAGTTAGATACTCTTTGGACATTATCTGTGAAAGATATTTTGAAACATCTCTTGATATATACATAAGAGCAAGCTGGAAGATGAAATTTGGCGACTTGAAATTTTCTCCAAGATTATCCTTCGGCACGCCGTTCCAGTATTCCTTTTCTATCTGTTCAAGTATTTTCGAACTTATTTGGAGATATTCAGCAGCCATTTCATCCTTTTTCAGCATAGAAAATATTCTTCCGCCACAGTAGAAGGCCCGACACCATAGGGCCTCTAGGTCTATAGCTTTTTTCCTTTCAATGCTCTCCATCCATGTATACCCCAGATCAGAAATCAGACTATCCTGTAACCTAGATTTTCCGTATTGGAGAACTTCCTTCAGTTTTTTGAGCATTTCCCTTGCAAACTTTTTATCTCCCGTAAAATCCAAATAATCATAGAGAGCTATTATCCACAAAGGCATCGAATCTGCAGAATTATAAAAACATTTCTTGGAACACAAAACATCCGGGACTTTTCCATTCTTTATCTTTCTTGCAATGACTGTAAGAAATTTTTTCACATGACTGAACATTCCAAGATAAAGAAACGCTGGCAGGGACCAGAAAGCATCTCTTGTCCATATCCTGTTGAAGTAAGGATAGCCCGCAACAAAACCTTTCTCCGTTATAAAAGATGTTAAAGCGCTCAGGATTTTTTCCAAGTTTTCAAAATCCAAACTCTTGTATTGCTCTTTAAGTCTTTCATAATATCTCTCTGAATTTCTTATCCATCGCTTGTATTCATTGCGTCGGGTTATGGGTCTGTCTGAAAAGAAAAATGGTATTTCTATTTCTTCTCCTGGTTTTAAAATTACTTCAACTTTATATTCTCCAGGAACATATTTGCTTTGCTTACACTCGCTCCAGCTTCCTTTAATATTTTGTCTTGTTTCGTAACCGCAGTATTCTGCATATTCTCCAGGATTATGTTCTCCGTGAATCTCCTTTTTTAAAAAATTTCCATTTATACTTCCGAAATATACTTTTCCGATTTCATTCTTTACTTCCACCAAATTTCTTCTAATTCTGGTTGAATACCTATAATCGTGAGAATTCGTCTCCCTGAACCTTATATTTACTCCAACTTCCAATAAAATTTCTGCCTTTAGTTTCATTTGAGAAGTATTTTTTATTTTTAGTAAACTAATGAACCCTTCGTCTGATGGAATTAATTCTTCTGTGATAATCATGTTTTCAACTTTATGTTTATGGTTTGCACACCAGAACTTGTGTTCAAACTCGAAGCAGTTGTGCATCGATAGCCACTCTCCATTCACTCTATATGCCCAATAGTCTAAAAGTTTTTTATCAAATTTCCACAAGCCCGCCCACTTGGAGCCGAAATTAGTATTAACAAACCTGAAAGCATACATGCTTCCGTTGCTAAGAATATAATTTTTAAAGAAATTTTTCTGAGGATCTATAATCATGTTTTAAAGTATGTTAAAGTTATATAAATTATTTCACGAGCTCTGCTGCCCCATAAAGCTCCATATTTTTTGATAAACGAATTTTTGGTGGCTTTACAAGTATTCTTCTCTTCATTTCTTCCTTTGCCGGCCTTAATAGAAGCATACCGCTCTTGCTTATTTTGCCTGTAAGAAAAACAATTTCCGGGTTGAGAATATTTGAAATGCTTGCCAATCCGATTCCCAGATATCTTCCCACTTCTTCGTAGATTTTTATTGCTTTTTTATTTCCATTTTTAGCCAACTCTTCTATCTCTTTTGGATTCGCTTTCTTTCCAAAATATTTTTTAGCCAATCTTTCAAATCCTCTGGAAGAAATGTACTCCTCCAGGCATCCCCTGTTTCCGCAGTGACATTTGTAGCCGTTTTTATCTATGGTGATGTGACCTAACTCCCCTGCATTTCCCATACCCCTGTAAAGTTTTTTGTCAATCACTATTGCTCCGCCAACTCCGGTTCCCAGAGTGATCAGAACAAAATTCTTTATTTTTTTCTTTGATAAAATTCCCAGAGCCGCGCAATTTGCATCATTTTCCAAAAGAACTTTTGTTTTGAATTTTTTTTCAAGAAATTTTTTTAAGGGAAAGTTCCTTATGGGAATGTTTGGAGGATTCAAAACAATTCCTCTTTTCTGATCTATTGGTCCAGGAATTCCAATCCCTATCCCCTTGACTTTTTTGCCAGCTTTGACTTTTTCTATTGTTTTTACAAGGTTATTCAAAAAATATTCTTTTCCTTTCTCTGGGTGAGTCTTCATTTCTGTCTTTTTCAAAATTTTTTTGCCATTAAATAAAGCACAGGTAGTGTTTGTCCCGCCAACAACTATAGAAATCTTCATTATTTTCCCCGCTTAAGACCATCTTTTATGAATTTTATATGGCTTGTCTCTGCCGGGTCGACGCTCCGTAGCTCGGCAAGATAATAGCTTACACAATCGCCCAGATATATTACATAAAAAATCCTTGCAAGCACGTTATTCCCTTTCACCCTAACTTCCCTGAACTCAATTTCCTTTGAAAGAATTTTCTCTGCAAGTTTTATATGAAGTTTTATCCTCCCGTAAATTTTTGGGTCGTTGATTATCACGGCAAATATATCCTTATTGTCCTCGAAATCGCTTACTATCTCGTTATGGTTCATCTCTGTGAAACAGTTAAAATGAGCAAATTTTTTGCTGTTTTCGTTAAGCTGTGTCTGCCACCTGTAGAGTGCACACCTGTAAATTTCAGGACCATAAAGCACGGGAGTTCTCCTGAAGAATTTTTTTGCAATCTCCTTTGCCATTTCAAACCTGAAATTTTTCAGAGTTCGGGAAACTTCTTTGACTTCCCTATCCTTTTTTCCTATGATGCCATTATCCTGCAAAACTTTCAGCAGTGGGAAAAAAAGGTATGGGAGGGCCACCCTGGGGAGCAATCCCTGCGGAACCTTTATAATTGGAAATTTTTTCTTTGCAAACTTTCCATCTGAAGTAAGAAGAACTATTTGCGCCCCCTTCTTTTTTGCATCTTCCAGCATAGATAGGCTCTCCTCTGTGTTGCCAGAGTATGATATCATAAAGACGAGCGTTTTTTTGTCAACAAATTTCGGCATTTTATATCTCCTTGCAACAAAGATAGGTATGTTTATTTCATCTTCAAGATAATTTTTAAGAATATCACCTGAAATTGCAGAACCTCCCATTCCCCCCACAACTATCTTGTTTATCCCTTTCTTCAATTTTATTTTCGGTGTAAGATAAAATGCTTTCTTAATATGTTCGGGATAATCTTTCATGAAATCAAACATCAGCTCACCTCAATTTTATATACGAGTTTGCTATTAAAATCATTATGGCCGTTGTTACGAGAGATATTCTGAAGAAAGTTTATCCAAAAAGAAAGGTTGATGCCCATAAATACCAGTTTGGTTCCCTGCTTGTCATAGGCGGCAGCAAACTTTATCATGGTTCTCCATTGTTCAATGCTGTTGGCGCATACAGGTCTGGGGTTGACCTTGTGACAATTCTTGCCCCTGAACGAGCGGCAAATCTTATTGGCTGTTATGGGCCGGATTTAATAGCATACCCATTAAAGGGGGATTATATAGAAGAAAAACATCTGAAGATTATGGAAGAATTTTCTGAAAGGTGTGATGCCGTGGTTATCGGAGGCGGAATCGGAAGAGAAGTGAAAACAAAAAAAGCAGTTAGAAAATTTCTTAAAAAATTAAAAAAACCTGTAGTGGTGGATGCTGATGCAATCCGTGCACTAAGGCCTGAAAACGTGAAAAGCAACTTTGTTCTTACTCCGCATGCGGGAGAGTTTCTTGCCCTAACAGGAATGAAGGCCACCAAGAAAAATGTGGAAAAGTTTGCAAAGAAGCATAAATGCATAGTTTTGCTTACGGCCTCGAAAGACATAATAACTGATGGTAAAAGAACTCTGGAGAACTGGACAGGAAACCCATACATGACTGTCGGAGGAACAGGAGACATTCTTGCGGGAATATGCGGCTCTCTTCTCGCGCAGGGTGTGGAGCCGTTTGATGCTGCATGCGCTGCCGCATACATAAACGGAAGGGCGGGAGACCTTGCGGCCGCAGTGAAGAAACAGGCCCTGATGGCTTCTGA
>CAYYYO010000012.1:0-6753 GCA_964476295.1 uncultured archaeon
CACTTGGTTATAGTGTTTATTTTATCAAAATATATTTATGTTACATAGTAAATTTTTGGGTCATAACTACCCCATATATCTATTTTGGGACCTTTTATTGTTTTCATTAATTTCCAATTCGATGATGGACTTCTTGTAAAATTAGGAATATTGTTGCTTCCTAGGGTATTCTCTACAACACCTCTGCTTCCATTCAAAATAACAAAAGAATCTCTCAGTTCCTTTACATTTTTTACAAAAGATAAATCTTTAATGTGTTCATCATTCTTGAATCCAAAGTAAAATCTTAAATGAGATAAGGTTCCTATATCACAGTAAATATTTTTATCTGGATAATCCTTGAGGTATTTGTAGATTTCTTTCATGTCAAATGTACTTGCTTTAAGATAATCTGATGTGAACTTAGTATAGAGAACAGAGCTTATTAAGATAAAGCCTACTACTGCCACGAATAAAATTTTTTTTCTTTGAGGATATTTTCCTTTAACCATATCTGTAAGGAAATATGACAGACAAAGTAATGCCGGTATGGTAATCACTGTCAAATGTCTTGGTAATTTGTGTATAGGAACATATTGTGTATAGCTCATTGACCCAAACTCCAGATAGAGAAAAAGCAAAACAAACCATAGAAACGGAATAAAAGATTTTTTATCCCTTTTAATTAAGATATAAATAAAGGAAATTAAAATGAAGTAGTAGAACAATCCGTAATGGACGAAATACAAGTTACCCCAGTTAAAAGATAGATTATGAGATAAATTAAACATTATTTCAGGGTAAAATTTTAAGTCACTATTTATTCCTGCTCTTCCAGGAACATAAAACTCTGAAACAGTTCTATACCTTGTAAAAAAATCACCGTTGTTAATAAAGTAAAATGTTCCTTCAAAAAGCAATATTAATACAAAACCTAAAAATAAAAACGAGTAATCCCAGTCTATTTTTCTTTTTTTGATTGTATCGTATAGGATGTATGGAACAAGAAACAGTAAGATTATGGCACCAGATACTTTATTCAGATAGCTTATACCAATTAAAATTCCAGAGAGTAAGAAAAGTATCCTTTTTTTGTTTAACTCTCTATCCTTTAGATTCTTCGCTTTGAGAAATAGGAGAACAACCAGAGCGCTAAGGAAAGCTACTGGTACATCTGGCATTGGCCAAGTTGCATAGGTTATGTTTAAGGGAAATATTGAAAGAAGAAATGCTGATAGAAGCCCGGATTTTTCATCGAATAAAAGTTTTCCTAAATAAAAAATAATAACAATTGATCCTAAAGAGGATAAAAGAGGATACAATGCTGCAGAGAAATTATTGATTCCAAATAAAAAGAAGAGAAATGCTATGGGATATATCATCATTAGCCTTTCTCCAGCAAGATACTTGCCAAGATAAAAATTACCTTTCAGAACTCTATATGCATCACTAACGTAGCCTGGATCATCACTCCAGTTTAAACCAACGAAGAAATACAATCTAAGGCAAAGTGCAAAAATTAGTATAAATATTAACCATATTTCTGGTCTGTTGAAACTTATTATATTCTTAAGATATTTCCTAAAATTGTTTGATAGGCCTCGCATGGAGTCCAGCACCCCGGACACTTGTTTTTCTTAATGAGTTTTCTTGCCTCATTCGCTTTCTTGGAATTCCATAATTTTTTCAGGTCATAATTAGATTCTCTAAGGTTCCCAAGCTTCATACCCCAATGTGTGCAAGGGTAAACATTTCCTTGAGGGTCTATGAAACAGGAAGATGTGAGTGCTTTACATGGAACAGGACTCATGCCGGTAGTGAAGTACTTTTTTATAAGTTTTAGATACTTAGATTCTATAAATGGGATTATTCCCAAGTTCTTTTTTTCTTTTAATACATATTCCACGTCTTTAAGAAACTTTTTTTCCAAAACTTTTCCCCCATTGTTGCCATAATAAAGAGAAGAAACATGATAAATATTGAAATGAAAGTCATTTATACTAACATCTATTTTTTCTTTAACACTCTCTACAGTTTTTTCAATTAATCCGAGATTGTACTGTGAAATAGTATATCCAAAGTAAGTATGAAAATTCTTTTTGGATTCTGACAAATTTTTTAGAGCTCCAAAAACTTTTAACGCTTTACCCCAATTTCCCTTTATTCCCCTGATTTTATCGTGAATTTCCTCTGGTCCATCCAGGCTGACCACAACTATAAATCTTGGGATTCCTATTTTAGAAATCTCTTTCACGTCCTTTAATATCTTGTTTACCAAGAGCCCGTTTGTGGTGAGATTTAAAAGATATGCACTCTTACTTGCAAATTTTGCAATATCATAAATATCTTTTCTTAAGAAAGGTTCACCTCCCGTAAGGTTAACCCATGACGGGTTTATCTTTTCAAACATACTTCTGATTTCCCATGTTTTCATTTCGTTTTCAGGTTTCCTTTTCCATATATTACATGTTTTACATCTGGAATTACAACTGTAAGTTATGGCAAAGGTAAGCTTATAGGGACTTCTTAAAGTCATAAAATTTGATTTTATAATACTTGCACCTAATCTGAACAGTTTAAACATTTATTAATCCCATCCTTATTTTTAAGGCAATTATAAAAAATTCTATTATATCTTTCTTTGAGAGTTTACTTTTCCCATTCTCCCTGTCATTGAAAACTATTGGGACTGAGCCAACTTTGAATCCTTTGGATAGAGTTCTGGCAAGTATCTCAAGTTGAAATGCATATCCACTTGATTTTATGCTATCAAGATTTATAGTTTTTAGAACTTCCCTTCTGTATGCCCTGTATCCTGTGGTAAGGTCTTTTATTTTTATACCAGCCAAAATTCTTCCCGTGAAGTTCCCTCCCCATGAAATTACTTTTCTATAGGTTCCCCATCCAACTACAGATTTTCTTCTTCCTATTACGAGGTCAAATCCATCTTTCAACTTTTTTATGAATTCTGGAATATATTCCGGGTCGTGAGATAGGTCTGCATCCATCTCAAATATTATGTCTTTCCCATCTTTCAAGGATTCTCTGAAACCTGTTACATAAGCAGAACCAAGACCAAATTTTCCTCTTCTTTGTATAATTTTGATAGAATACTCTTTTGACATTTCTTTGGCTAATTCTGCTGTACCGTCCTGTGAATTGTCATCTATTATTAAAATATCCCCGTTTAATTCATTCTTTTTAAATACTTCAAAAATATGCGGTATTAATATTTTTAAATTATCTTTTTCATTGTAAGTTGGGAGTACTATTCTCAAATCCATGCAATTCATCTTTTTAAAAGTTCATTTAGTATGGTCTTCAAGATGTTCAACCCATCCCCGAAGCTCCGTAACTTCCCCTTCCCATATTTCCTTGCCTTCTCAAAGCTTGGAACCTCCAGAACTTTCATGCCGAGCTTTGCTGCCTTTATGGAAATCTCAGTTTCAATGCCAAACCCATCCCTTTTAAGGTCAAGCTTTTTTATAACTGACTTCCTGAAAGCCCTGTAACCGTAACACAGGTCTGAGTATTTCATGCCCCAGAAAAGATTCACCAGAGTAACGAAAAACTTGTTCCCAAGTTTTCTGAAGAGTGGCATGTCTTCAGTTCCTCCTCCCTGAATGAACCTTGAACCCATGCACACGTCATAACCTGCCTCTATGCCTGCCTTGAGAAGGAGTATCTCTTTTGGAATCATAGAGCAATCTGCATCCATTGATATTACTATATCTCCCTTGGCAATTTTCATTCCTTTTCTAAGTGCAGAGCCCTTTCCCTTATCATCATAAATAACCTTGCACCCGAATTTCTTGGCTATTTTCACAGTTTTATCCTTCGAGTGCCCATCCACAACTATTATCTCACCCACGCACCCAATCTTCTTAAGTTCTCTAAGAACTATGGGAAGGTTTTTCCCCTCATTTAAGGTGGGAATTATCACTGACACTTTCATTTTTCTCCCTCTTTATGCTCCATTTAAGATAAATAAATAATAAAAGAAGGGCAATAAATAAAGCAACCAAACTCCCCAACAAACTTATGCTTTCCTTTTTTTCAATTATTCTTACCATTCCTGTAACAAATGTTGTGTAATGCATTCCTTTATCATATTCAAGTGTTACAAGAACATTATACGAACTCCTCGGGAGAGCACTTTTTGAAATGACCGTGAAATCAATTTTCTTTTCCTCCCCCGCTTGAAGAAGAACATCTTTTTCTTTTTCATTCGTTCCAAGCTCATTGGGAAGATATATTTTAACTTTAACTTTCCTCTCCTCTGTCCCATCATTTTTAATTTTTACCAAAATATTTTTTTGTCCACCTGCTTCTATGATTGTATCGCTCATATATCCTGTTATTTCCGGTTGTCCTGTTTTTCCATATTCAATAGGATGATATGATATGATGGAGAATGGATACATGTTTGCATCATGATAGATAATCTTTGCTACAAATGGATACATGCCATTTAGTTTAAATTTTGGCGTAATTTTAAAATTTCCATCTAGGGAGTCACCCGGATAAAGTTTTTCCGACTCTATATTTCCGTTGCAGTCAAAATATTGGGAAAAAAATGGAACAACCCTTATTCTGTATGCGGCTTCGTCTCCTTTTTGTTCAAGTTTTACATGAAGACTATCTTGAGCAGAAGATATTGTTACAGAAATGGATATATAACTCCCCAAAACTAAAGGAAGGAAAAGAAAGAAAATAACAGGCACCACCAGTTTCTTCATAAAAAATTCTTGTACTTAAGGATATAAATTCACTTCTTAAGCAGTACTACCCTGCTTGGTTTGCTTTCATTTATTATTTTGTAACTGCAGCTTTCTTCAATTTTTTCTGCAAATTCCTTTATTTCTTCATGCAAGGGCATCCTCTCGTATGGCAATCTTTCCCGTGAGAATCCCACGGACATGAAACTTTTTACCTCAAGGAAATCCGGCTCATATTTCTCCACTATTCTGGCATATTCTCCCGGATTCATGAAGTTGAGGCCTTTAACGAGAGTTAATCTCACTACAGTCCTGCATGAAAAGTTTTTCAGGAGACCGAGCGATTCCATTATCATGTCCCATGAGTTTACAACAGGAGCACATGTTTTTTTGTATATTTCCTCGTTCGGGGCCGGCAGGGTGATGTAAAGGTTTGTTGGCTCCGTGAGTTTTTCCAGAACTTCGGGGTTGGTTCCGTTTGACACGAGAAAAACAGTAAACCCCCTTTCTTTAAACGCCTCTATAAGCTCTGAGATAAGAGGGTACTCGGTTGGTTCTCCTGCAAGAGAAACCGCTGCCTGGTTTGGATGCTGGGCTTCCTCCCACATCTTTTTATCCACTTTTTCATTCCCCCCAAATCCTGTGAGGAGTTCCCGCTGTGCCTCTATAGAGCCATCTATTATGTCATCAGGTTCATCGTATGGGCCGGTCCATTTTGGATAAGTTATTTTTGTATTTCTCCAGCAAAAAAGGCACCTATGCTTGCAGAATGGCAGTGCAGGGGTCATCTGGAGGCACCTGTGGCTCTGTATGCCGTAAAACTTCTGCTTGTAGCAAACCCCTTTTTTTACAAGGGAATTTTTTGTCCAAAGGCAGACCTTTACGGCAGAGTGTTTATGCTTGCCGACAAACCTGTATCCCATACCTTCCATTCTTTGAACATCCTTTTCAGAAATAATCATATTATCACTTCCATCAAATCCTTTGCTTCTTCGGTGTTAGGAAAAACCTTCTTTGCCTCTTTTATGAGTTCCCCTACTTTTTTATACCTTTTTGAGAAATGGGTTAGAATAAGTTTTTTCACGCCAGCTTCCTTGGCAATCCTTGCTGCATCTGTTGCACTTGTATGCCTCTCTTCTAAATAACCTTTCTCTGTCTTTAGGAAAGTCCCTTCATGTATGAGCAGGTCGGCCCCCTTCGCCAGGTTTAGCAGATTCCTGCAGGGAGCAGTATCTCCAGAGTAAACAATCTTTTTGCCAGGGGTTTTAACTGCAACATCCTTCAGATAGACAGTTTTCCCCTTAACCTTTACTTTGCCCTCTTCTTTGAGTTTTTCCAGTACCGGGCCTTTCAAACCAAATTTTCCGGCCTTTTCCATATCTATGTTCCACCTGTCCTTTTCCTCCAGACAGTATGCTACAGCAGGAATGGAGTGTTTCACTGGAACTGAAAGGATTTTGTAGAATCTATTTTCAAATATTTTAGATATCTCATCTTCCTCAAAGTTAACATCCACGGCCTTCAGTTCGAACCCGAAGTCCCAGTAGCTCATCTCGGATAAGGCATCTATGAATCGGGACGCCTCAGGGCCATAAACTACAAGCGGCTTTTTCCTTTCCTCAAGATGCAGCGTTTCTATTAGCCCCATAAGTCCGGCAAAGTGGTCTGCGTGCCAGTGGGTTATGAGTATTCTCTTTAATCTGGTGGGTTTCAGGCCCGCGATCATCATCTGCCGCTGTGTGCCTTCTCCGCAGTCCCAAAGCATTGTGTCCCCCCCATAATCCAGAAAAATTCCCGGATGGTTCCTCTCAGGGGTGGGAATGCTGGACCCGGAGCCAAGAAAAACTATCTTTATCTTAGTCATAATTTAAATTGTAGAAGAATGTTTTTATATTCTTACATGTTTTTTGGCTCGTTTAATTCCTTCCTTAGTTTTTTTGCACCGCTTGTTCTCAAATACGAATAGGGGGAAAATGGGTTGCCGTGGAAATCTGAGAAATAAAAGTTCACCTCAGTTTCTCCGCTTGGGACATACTCCTCATTGTTTACAGTAATA
>CAYYYO010000012.1:6853-12114 GCA_964476295.1 uncultured archaeon
AAGCTTTTCAATTGCTTCTTCAATGTTTTCTACCTCAAAACTTTGTTTATATTCTTCAAGAGTTAAGTCTGTTAAACCTCTTTCAACAGACCACTGATAAAAATCACCCCACATTTTATCAATTATTTCATCAAGATTTTTAATTGTGCCGCTTGGGTATTCCATCCGATCACCTCTTCTTAATAATTATCCTTTAGAAATTTAAGCTTGAAAAATAGTCAATTGTCGTGAAAGCAAAAAGAAAGAAATTAAAGGAGAAGTGGAGTTGGGCCAGAAAATCTCACACTCAGAACACCCCCATATCCTGAGAAAAAGGTCTCGATTTTCTGACCCCCACCAAATTATTTATTGTATTGCATAATATATAAACTTTTCTGTAGGTCAAATGACCTCAAATATTACATAAATTTAAGTACCTTTCTCCAATTTAACTTATGGTCTTGATATTAACAAAGAAAGACAAAGAAAAAATAAAAGAATTCGTAAGAAAGAGTTCAGTTTTCATTTATCCAACTGATACGATTTATGGACTTGGATGTGATGCCACAAATCCCAGGGCCGTCCAAAAACTAAGGGAAATAAAGAACCGCTGGGATAAGCCCTTTTCTGTGATAGTTCCCTCAAAGGAATGGATTCTTGAAAACTGTTACGCCAGAAATGAGGATATCAGTGTTCTGCCAGGACCCTATACCCTCATTTTTAAACTCAGAAAAAAATGTATCGCCCAGAATGTCAACCTTGGAAAAGATACGCTTGGGGTGAGGATCCCTGATCACTGGTTTTCTCAAATAGTGAAAGATATCGGAACCCCGGTTGTGACAACTTCTGTAAACGTTTCCGGAGAAAAATACATGACATCAATTGACAACATTAATCCTAAAATAAGAGAATCAGTAGATTTCATAGTTTATGAAGGAGAAAAAAAAGGAAAACCTTCAAAAGTTATTGATCTTACTGCAGGAGAGGTCATAAGAGATTAAGGTTTATACCTCTTTGCAGTTCTTGGAAATGGAATTGTGTCTCTTATATGGTCAAGTTTGCATATCCATTGAATTACTCTCTCAGTTCCCAGCCCGAATCCCGCGTGGGGAATGCTTCCATACCGCCTTGTGTCAAAATAAAATTCATAATTTTTTACATTTTCCCCTTTCTTTTTCAAGGATTCTTCAAGGTCCTTTATGCTTAAATCCCTCTCAGAGCCGCCTACTATCTCTATTCCCAGCTCAGGACAAAGAATATCATAACATCTGGCAGTTTTGGGGTTTTTAGGGTCTTTGGGCTTGTAAAAGGCCATTACATCCTTAGGGTAATGGGTTACAATGAGAGGTTTGTCATAATGAGTCATTAGCTGCCTTTCTTCTATAGTTCTCAGATCTTTTCCCCATTTCACTTTCATCCCATCTTTTTCAAGTATTTCAAGCGCCTCGGTATATGTAATTCTGGGAAACGGCGGCTTTATTTTAACCAATTCTTTCGGGTCTCTTCCCAACGCTTTAAGCTCTTTTTCACATTCCTTTGCAACTTTCTGGCATATATGGGATATCAATTCCTCGCTGATCTTTATGCAGCAGTCAAGGTCGCACCATACCATTTCTGCCTCAGTCATCCAGAATTCTGTGAGATGCCGGCTTGTCCTGCTTTTTTCCGCCCGGAAAGTGGGAGCTATGGTGAATATGTTCTCCAATCCGAAAATCAGCGCTTCAGCATAAAGCTGCCACGTCTGTGTAAGATAGGCCTTATCCTTGTAATATTTAACCTCGAATAAAGTAGGGCCTTCCTCTGCAACTCCCGGGATTATAACCGGAGAATGGGTTTCATAAAACCCCCTTTTATAGAAAAATTCACGTATGGCTTCAAAAACCTTGGACCTGACCTTAAAAACATTTGTCAGTTTTTGAGACCTTATCCACAGGTGGCGCACATCCAGCAGAAATTCCTCGCTCAGATCCCTGCCTATAGGAAAACGCTCGGCCTTATGGACAACCTCCAGATTGGTTCCCTTTACTTCAAAACCCCCCGGAGCCCTTTTATCCTCTTTTAATGTTCCTTCTATTTTTACAGAGGATTCTATAGTGAGACTTCGGGCTTTTTCAAAGGTGTCATCAGAAACCTCGCCTTTTTTCAAAGTGCATTGAATAATCCCTGAGGAATCTCTCAGAAGAATGAAAACAACATCTTTCTGTACCCTGTGCCTGTAAACCCACCCTCTCAGATAAGCTTTTTCTGGCTTTTTTTCAAACACATCCTTTATTTTAATAAAATTCAGGTTTTTCATAAGTTATTAATTTAAGAAGAATAAATAAAAAGATATGCCGAAGCTAAAGAGGGCTTTAAGTCTTTTCGAGGCAAGCATTTACGGCATTGGAATAATTCTTGGCGCAGGAATATATGTTTTAATAGGAGAGGCCGCCTCAATAACTGGAAATTCCGTCTGGATGGCTTTCCTTTTCACGGCTATAATAGCCTCTTTCACGGGGTTAAGTTATGCAGAGCTTTCTTCTATGTTCCCAAAGGCAGCAGCCGAGTTTGTTTATGTTAAAAATGCTTTCCAAAATAAATACCTCCCGTTTGTTCTTGGCTGGATTATAATTTTTACTGAAGTTTTTGCAGGAGCAACGGTTGCCTTGGGTTTCGGAGGATATCTTCACAGTTTTTTGGCAGGTATAGCGGATATTCCAGCAGTATTCTTGGCAATTCTACTTGTTCTTGCCCTTTCTCTCCTGAACTTTTACGGAATAGAGGAATCAGCAAAATTTAATGTTCTTTTTACATTAATAGAAGCGCTGGGACTTATTTTCATAATCTACCTTGGTCTAGGATACATAGGTTCTGTGAATTATTTTGAGATGCCTAATGGCTTTTCGGGAATTTTTTCTGCAGCAGCCCTCATATTCTTTGCTTACTTGGGTTTTGAAGAAATGGCAAATATAGCTGAAGAAACCAAAGAACCAAAGAAGAACATACCAAGGGCCATAATAATTTCTCTGATTGTGACAACATTGCTCTACATTTTTGTCTCAATTTCTGCCGTAAGTATTTTACCATGGCAAACTCTTGGTGACTCTAATGCTCCCTTGGCTGATGTCGCGGAGACAGCAATGCCAGGTTCCTCTTCAGTTTTAACCTTTGTAGCACTCTTTGCCACGCTCAACACGGTCCTTATAATACTTATTGTGACATCAAGAATGATTTACGGAATGGCGAAATATACAAAATTCTTCAAACCTCTTTCTTTGGTTCATCCCAAAAGAAGAATTCCATGGGTTGCGATTTTGGTTACCATGTTTCTTGTCATAATTCTGATTCTCATAGGTAATATAAGTTTCGTGGCATTTATGACAGACCTCGGCTCTTTTATAATATTTTTCACAGTAAATGTCTCGCTAATATGGCTTAGGTACAAGAGACCTGATATAGAAAGACCATTTAAGGTTCCATTTAACATAGGAAAATTTCCTCTCCTTCCGGTCATAGGAGCTGTGACCTGTATTTTCATGATGCTTCATTTTGAATGGAACATAATTTTATTCACTATTCTTATAATTTTGGGTTGTTTTGTCACTTTCTACGCGTTAGACAAATTCAGAAACAGAACTTCACGTGATTCACGTTAGAGAGACAAATAAGTGTGACATTTGTATCCTAAAGTAACGAAAACTTTATAAATAGGAAACTACTAAGAAATAGTGTAATTCAGGTAATTTGGGCATTACCTTTTATACTTTAACTTCAAATTGGGCGTTTGAAGTTAGAGTGACAAACTCTAATTTTTGGGCATTAATTAGAGTTAGGTATTTGGGCTAGTTCTAAAAAGAAATAGAATTTACTATCTAAAAAGTATTTCGCTATAAGAAAATATATGTTAAAGAATATATGTTAAAAATTTAAGAGGTGGAGTGGATGGATTCGATGATTCAAAAAGCTTTTGAAAAAACATTTGAGCAAAAAAATCTCAACCAGAGTTTTGATGCGAAGAGAATTGAAGATGAATTTGATATAGATTTTCACCAGGCAAGGATATGTGTCATAGGTGCTGGTGGGGCAGGTAATAATACTATCACAACTCTTACTGAAATGGGTATAGAAGGTGCTCAAACTGTTGCTGTCAATACTGATGCTAAACATCTCAGCATTACAAAGGCCGATAAAAAACTCTTGATAGGAAAGGAAACTACAAGAGGGTTGGGTGCAGGCGGTTATCCCGGAATAGGCAAAAAAGCCGCAGAGGAATCAAAGAAAGATTTAAGAGAGGTATTGGAAGGAGTGGACATGGTTTTCATCACCTGTGGCTTAGGCGGTGGAACCGGAACTGGCGCTGCTCCTGTGATTGCCGAGATAGCAAAAAGCATGGGAGCAATAGTTATAGGCACTGTTACAATGCCATTCAAGATGGAAGGGACAAGAATTCATAAGGCCGAAGAAGGGTTAATGGAGTTGAGAAGGGTTTCTGATACTGTAATTGTTATAGAAAACCAGAAACTGCTTCAATATGCAGGAGACCTTCCCTTAAAGCAGGCCTTTGCGGTGGCCGACGAGCTTATATCCACCATGATAAAGGGAATTACCGAAACCATAACGCAGCCCTCGCTTGTTAACCTGGATTATGCAGATGTTAAGGCAATAATGCACAGCGGCGGAGTGGCTGCAATAGGAGTAGGAGAGGCCGATTCCTCAAACAGGGCAAAGGAAGCCATAGAAAAGGCCCTGAAGCATCCGTTGCTTGAAATGGAGGTAAGCGGTGCGAACGGAGCTATAATCCAGATAATAGGAGGAGATGACCTCAAACTGGATGAAATAAACACCATCGGAGAAACTGTTTACAAGAGAATGAATCCTGAAGCACAGGTAATATGGGGAGCAAGGGTTCTTCCGGAATACGCCGGAAAGATACATGTTATTACAATAATAACCGGGGTCAAAAGCCCCTATATCCTTGGTCCTGTGCAGAAGGAAAATCTCGGTACAGAAAAAAATCCAGTCCATGAGTTGGGAATACCTATGGTTTTATAGTCAAGGAACACCCTCTCACAGTCATTCGATGACACACCCCCACACACTGGGAAGGGCGGAGGAAATCTTCGCCCTTTCCTTTTACCCCCACGTGTTAATATGTTCAAAAAAATTTTAAGAATAAGAAAAAGAATAAATGAAAGAACCATGATAGTTACTGGAGCCCTTATTCTCTTCTTGGCCATCGCGCTTTAATCTAATATATTACTATACAGTTGCTGAAAACCTCGCCTTTCTTGCCTATCTGACTT
>CAYYYO010000013.1:0-5855 GCA_964476295.1 uncultured archaeon
ACTTATTTAAATTAAAAAAACAAACAATTTTATGTGGGGGCTATGGGTAGAGTAATTGCATTTATTTCTGGAAAAGGCGGCGTTGGAAAAACTACAATCGTTTCCAATACGGCTTTAGCACTAAATGAGCTCGGCAAGAATACAGTTGTTGTTGATGGCAATGTAACAACTCCCAATCTTTCTATGCATCTTGGAATACAGTTTTATCCGATAACACTTCATGATGTCTTAAAAGGAAATTTTTCCATAAATGAGGCCATGTACATACATCCTTCTGGATTGAAAGTAATTCCAGGAGGAATTGGCATAAAGGATTTGGAAGGAATAAATCTGGATCTGCTTCCAGATTCTATATATTCGCTTTCTGAAGAGTCGGATTATATTCTGATAGATGGCGCTGCAGGTTTAGGGAAAGAAGCTTTGAAAGCAATGGAAATTGCGGATGACATAGTCATAGTAACAAATCCAGACCTCCCTTCAGTTACAGAAGCTCTCAAAGTAAAAAAAATAGCTGAGGAATTCGATACCAACGTTATGGGCGTTGTGGTAAATAGAATAGCGAGAAAAAAAACTGAATTAACAGACAATGAGATAAAAGGTTTACTCGAGCTTCCAATTTTAGGAAAAATACCAGAAGATCCTGCCATACCCCAGAGCATTCACAAAAAAATGCCAGTAGTTCATCACAAATCAAATTCTCCCGCAAGCATTGCAATAAAGAGATTTAGCGCAAATATGATTGGAGAAGAACTAAACTTAAAATCTCCAGGAATTTTCCAAAGAATTGCAGAGTGGCTAATGAGATAGCTTTTCTAAATCCAATTCCAAAGCTACAACTGGCATTTCTAACTCAAATTTTTCAAGAACTTCTGGGTATATTTCTCCGATTTCTCCGACTGTTTTCTCATTAACAATAATACTGGCGCACCTTCCTTCAATAAATCTTTCACTTCCATTCCTCTTTTTTAATCTGTAGCCAATTCCCAGATTTCTCATTAATGAGTCAAGAATAGACGAAATATTCTCATAACCAATTACTCTGTCTGTGAGTAAAATAGATAATTTTCTCTCATCCTTTGTTTTTGTCTCTCTTTTTTCATCTATTTTTAAAACATCTCCTATTTCAAAAATTTTCTGCGGATATTCTACATGCTTGTTGTTTGAAAGAAATCTTAAACACCCTGGAATTAAAGAGTTTCTAAACACGCACCAGTTCGATGAAACAGGGTTTTCTATTTCTACAAACTTTACTTTATTTCCAG
Organism: uncultured archaeon; assembly: GCA_964476295.1. Lineage (GTDB taxonomy): Archaea > Aenigmatarchaeota > Aenigmatarchaeia > PWEA01 > JAGHBM01 > JAGLWW01. Next base: position 1,263 of record CAYYYO010000013.1, read on the forward strand.
CGTTAATTAAATCTTCTTTGCTTGTTAAAGTAAAATTAAGAACTTCCTGAATTCCGAGGCCAATGCAAATCTCCCTGATTTTATTAGAAAATTTTTCTATTTCTCTTTCATTTCCTGTCGTGTAAAACTTTGGTTCTTCCGGTTCTATATCATTATAGCCAAATGATATTGCCACTTCCTCTATAATATCTCTCTCATCCATTATGTCATTACGATAGGAAGGATAATAGACTTCGATTTTATTTCTATTTAATTTGGCATCAAATCTTGATTTCTTCAACAGTTTAACCATTTCTTCTCCTGAAACATCTATTCCCAAAATCTTTCGGCAATTTTCTACACCCATTTCAGTTTTTTTTGGACTTAAATCAGGCGTAATGATTTTTTCTTTTCCGTAAACAACTTCAACTGAGTATATTTCTCCACCTCTTTCTTTCAATGCTGTAACAATTACATTTAATGCCACGGATATATGAGTTATATCATGACCGGAAACCTCTATAAACACATTTTTTGTGTTTTCATCAACTTTCCCCGTATAATTAGAATTTATAATCGGAGGCATGGAGAGTACATTTCCTTCCTTGTCAATGAAAATTGGATATTCTCTCTTGCCTTTTAAAAGATACCCATATTCTTGTCCCTTTGGATGCTCATTAAGGATTTCATCAAGATACATCTCTTTATCAAATCCAAGCGGTATGAATTTTAATTCTCTGGGCTTAAAGGTTGTGTATCTTATAGGACCTCTTATTTTATCATAATCATAAACACCTATTGCAGCAAGGTCTCTGTTTCTTCCAAATGTCTGACATACCTTTTCCTGCAATTGAATCATCTGCTTTATGGTCTCGTCATCAAATTTCAGGTTCTTTACTACAGCACAAACTGTTTTTGGTCTCACGCTTTCTACTTTTTTATCCACGATTACAATGAGCCCTGATTTTTTCACATCAAATCTGGGCAAACCTTCTTCTATGCCATAATGGCCTTTCAACTCCCTTGCAATCCCTTCCACACTCCATAAGTCTGGTCTGTTTGTATCTTTTATATCAACTTTTAATGCACCATTTTCTTCGCTTTCAATCTCGCCTTTAACAAAGAGGATTCCTTCATTCTTCAGTTGTTCAATATCAACTTTTCTTCCTAAAAGCTTTTCCAAGTCCTTTAGCGAAAATTCTATCGTTGGCATCATAACACCTTAAATTTTCTAAGCCATTCCAAGTCCTGGCTGAATAATTTTCTTATATCCTTTATATTAAGCGCAAACATGGCAAGTCTGTCTATTCCTATTCCCCATGCAATGACAGGTACTTTTATGCCTAATGGCTCCGTTAACTCTCTTCTAAAAATTCCTGCTCCAGCAAGTTCTATCCACCCAAGCTTTTTATGTTTTATGCTCAGTTGAACGCTTGGTTCAGTGAATGGATAGTAATCAGGAAAGAATCTTATTTCTTTAGCTTCACCGAATTCTTCTGCAAACATCTTAAGCAAACCAAGCAAATTTCTAAGGTTCATTTCCTTCCCTATAACAAATCCCCCGAGTTGATTGAATTCTATAAGATGGCTATCGTCCATCACATCAGGTCTGTAGCATCTCACAAGAGAAAAATATTTTCCCGGTATTTCCACTCCCTGAGCAAGGTATCGCGGAGATATCGCTGTATCATGGGCTCTCGGCATAAGTTTTTTTGCCTTTTCTTCATCCCATTCGTATTTCCATGAGATTTCATGCGATTTCTTAACAGCTTCTACAATTTTTTTGTCTGGTAGATCTCCAAATTTAGGATTTTTTAATGAATAAGTGTCAGTCCAATCCCTTGCGGGATGATTTTGGGGCTGAAAGAGGGCATCGAAGTTCCAGAATTCCGTCTCGATTGTTGGACCATTCATCTCCCTGAAACCAAGTTCTATGAGTTTCCTCCTTACTTGAAGAATAAACTTCTGATATGGCTGTATCTTTCCGGGGTGGACAGGTTTCCCCGGAATCTCAACATTGTATTTTTTAAACTTAACCTTTTTCCATAGACCCGTTTTTATGAGAGAGGGGTGAAGGTTGGTAATTTCCTTTCCAACGAATTTTTTAGCTTCCTTCTCAATATCTTCTCTAACTTCTTTTATAAGACCACGTTTAATCAAAATATCGACATATTCCTTTTTTGGTTTCTTGCCATTACTGACCATAAGAAGAGCGTCATAAAGCTCATACTTAGACGGCTTCTTAGAAAGAGTTACTTTACTCTTTTCAACCTTAATCCAGCCATTCTTTTTGGCCCACATGAGGGCAATATTGAAATTTTCTACTATATTTTTCAATTTCTTTATTTCATTTTCTCTTTTTAGAATTTCAACTAGTTTGATCTCAGGTAAACCTTTCAAATATTTTTTACCCTCTTCAGTTAAAGCATACATAATATCAATTTTATGGATATATTCTTATATCTTTTAATTTATGCTTCTTGGCAACATTGAATCCTTGCAAAATGCCAATATAACTCCCCAAAACTGTAGTAAGCCAAAAGGAGACGATTCTCTCCAAAAACACAACAGTCGCGGCTATTTCTGGAGAAATTCCTATTAAAACAAATGCCGATATCATCCCACCTTCAAAAACCCCTAAATTTCCTGGAGTTGCCGGAATACTCATCAGCATAATTCCTATTCCAAGTGCTACAATTATTTGAACCAAACTAATATGGTATCCAAGTGCAAGAAATATAAAGAAAAATTTTGATATATCAAAAAATTTCATAAAAAAGCTAAGGAAAATAGTTTTGAAAAGAATATTTCTCTCTTTTAAACTTCTTCTGAAAGATATCTGAAATTCTTTGTAACCCTCGATTATCCTTTTTTTAAATGGCTTTATTTTTTCAAACTTTTTTGTAAACCAAAGGATTATTTTGTTTACTATGCTCCTATTAGAATAAATTCCAAAAACCCATAAGAGCGCTACCAAAGTTAAAAATGAGAATACAATCAATACGAATGATAACCAGATAGGAGGATTCATCAATAGTGTTATCAAAATCATTGAGATTATAACAAAAATAGAAGATGTGATAAGTTCTATAGTAAGGTCTGCAAGAACTGTTGCCGTGCCATTTTCTGTTGGTATGTGATACCTTTTTTTAAGTATGTATATCCTAATGGGCTCTCCCCCAAGCTTAGCTACAGGAGTAAGGTTGTTTATCGCAAGCCCAATTAACAAAACTTTAAACAAGTTATAGAAAGTGATTTTTGAACGGTGCTTAAAAAAGAGTCTCCATCTTAATGTCCATAAGAATATAGTAAAAAAGAAACATGCAATACCCATAGCATAAAAACCAAAATTAATCCTAACAATTTGATAAATTAATTTTTCCATTCCAACAAACCAGAATATGCCAAAGTAGATGATTAGTCCCGTTATAAAAAGCAAAACTGTTTTAAATCTCATTTTTAACCAACCTTTTGTACAGATTAAACAGCTTGTTTGCTATAACTCCCATATCATATTTTTCTGATATCTTATACATTTTTTTGGATTGTCTATTTCTGAAGTCTTTATTCTTAAATTTTTTAAGCACTTCTGCAAATTCTTTGCAGTTTGAACCGTATTTTATGTTATCGCCGAACAATTCTCTAAATACTCTGAGGTCTCTTGCTACAACCGGGAGTCTGCATGCCCCTGCTTCTATAACTGTTAAACCAAAAGTTTCTGCAAAGGAAGGTGTAAAAAGCACATCTGATGCAGAGTAAGCCCCAACAATATCGGGCACAAACCCCAAGAACTTAAGATTTCTTAATCTTGCGTTCATTTTTGTAATTTTTTTCAGGTTAAAGTAGTCCGCAGATGCAAACTTATAGGGAAATCCCCCTATCCATATAAACTTGGCATCTGGCATCAGCTTTGCTACTTTTATGAAATCGTAAACACCTTTTCTTGGCGTAACCTGTGCAACATTCAAAACCACAAAATCATTTTTTTCCAAATCATTCTGCTCTCTAAATTTCTTCGCCCTTTTACTATCATACTTGAACTTGTTTCTATTCACACCATTTTCTATAACAAACATTTTCTTCTTTATGCCAATTCTTTTCAATTCTTCTACAGAAAAATTTGATACAGCCAAGACATAATCAAACCTGTTGTATATTTTGCTGTAAATCAAATTCCAGATTTTCCATCCTCCAGAGATTATATTATTTTTATTTATTGATGGCGTGGAATGGGCAGAGACTATCTTTATAGCATTTTTATCTTTAATTGTATGGTAAATTGCAACTGGGCCAAACGTATGTGCATGAACTATATCGAACCCTCTTTCATTGGAATTTATTTTTATCTCAACATCTTTTTTCATCACTTCGGCTATTTGCATTGCTGCCGTGGAACACCCCAGATATTTCAAGGCCTTAAAATTTTCTATTATAAAGTTTACTCTTATCATATATCATTTTAATATTCTTAGAATTAATAAAAAATATGGGTGCAATACTCGAGACAATAAAGGTAAAAAAGGGCAAATTAAAACATTTCTTTATTGGCGGGATGGTTTATAATACAAAATTCTCCTTTGATACAGGTTCAAAAAATACTTATCCCTTCACAAC
>CAYYYO010000013.1:5955-9057 GCA_964476295.1 uncultured archaeon
TATTATGAAATAATTTTCAAACATTTTCCAGAGATAACCATTAAGGAAAAGAAAAACGCGTGGCTTGGCTTTCCAAGAAAGAAAAATATAAAACTTCCATTTGGTAAAGCCCGCTTTAGAGTCAGAGTGTATGAAAAAAAATCATGGAAAGATGCAGTAAATGATTTCTTCCAGAGACAGAACTTTGATACTATAGTTCCAGATGTAAATAATTTGATGAAAGGAATAAAAGAAACTCTTTTCAGATCATATGATAACGAGCTTGGAACATTCCTTCAGATGCCTTGGGTAAATTCTACTGGCTTCTGCATGGACAAGTACAGTTATTCTTTAATGGGCTTTGAGGCCAAGCGGCTGAACTATTTCTACGAACTTTATGAAAAAACAGGAGATCCTGATTATATGATGTGGTGTAAAAAGCTGGAGAGTCTATTTCTCAATCCAAAACTATATAAAAAAACAAAAAACGGTCTTGTCTGGTACAACCTAACCCATTTCAACGGAAAGGAACTTGAAGGCATGTTCTATTTAGATATTGGCTATGCGGGATATCCTCCCGGACAGGCCACGATATCCTATAACCTTGGCAAATACCTTGAAAAAAGAGAAAATGATAATCTGAAAAATCTTTTGAAGGAAAATCTTGAATACATTTTTAACACACAAAATCCAGATGGCTCTTGGCCAACTGCCATTCCTTCTAAGAAAATACCAGTGAGAAAATGGAAAAAATCGGAAGGTTCCACAGCAGAGTGTGTGAAGGCACTTCTTCAGGGATTTAAGATTTTTGGTGAAGAGAAATACAAAGAATCTGCTCTCAGAGGGTTAAAATTTCTGGAAAGGGAAAACATAATATGCAAAAATGTTCTCAGGGATATAGGAATAGACGAGCCAGAAGCTTTTTCTGCAATTCTTGCGGCGGAAGCATTCCTTGATGCTTACGATCTTTTCAAAAACAAGGAGTATCTCGGAATGGCCGAAAAATATGCCTATCATATGCTAACTTGGCACTATTGGTATGGAAAACAAAAGGGATTTTTTCATCCGATTTCCGAATCGATAACACCGAGAATATCTCCTTTTGAATCTCTAATGGCAATAAAAGTTTATAAGAAACTCTATGAAAAGACAAGCAATGTGTTGTGGAATAAAATATCAGACTTTTTGTTTTCAAGAGTTCTAAAAGTTCTTGATAGAAACAATGGGCTTTCTGAAGGAATTTTCATTACACCAAATGGAGAGTTTTCACCTCTACCGATGGAACAGACATTTGCAACTGCAGAACTCCTTCATACCTGTTTACTTTACACCGCCTACATACACAAAGCACAAAATAAAGAACCATTAAAAATAAGGGAAGAGGGTGGAATTGTCATAGAAGATATGGTGAAAATAAGCAAGGAAATAAAAATAAATGATAAGGAATTAAAAATTCTCCTTTCCGATCCATACTCTGTTGTTTCAAAGTTTTATAGAAAATCCTCACTCCTTTTAAGAAAATTCGGGTTTTTAAATTCTGCTCGCGATATACGCTATCTTTTCAGAGGAGTTGCACCGCCCAGAAAAAAATGCAAATACATGAGACCCTTAAACCTTAGCGAATGTGAGATAACAAAGAAAGAAAATGAAGTAACAATCTATAAAAGTTTTCCTTTTCATGACATTAAAATAACATTTTATAAATCTAAAAAAATGAAAATGGATGTAGAAATAAGAATAAAAGAGCATGACCTAAGATGTGAAAAAGTAATTATAAATGGAAAAGACTATACATTAGATACAAACTGGACGAACGGGGGCTTATTTAAAAAAACAATAGATTTGTGATAATATGAAAATATCTGTAGTTGTTTTAACAAAAAATGAGGAGAAATATATAGAAAACTGTTTGAAATGTCTGAGAAATCAAGAAATCCCATGCGAAATAATTGTTGTGGATGGGCACTCCACAGATAACACCATTAAGATAGCAAGGAAGTATGCAGATAAAATTGTTTATGATCATGGAAAGGGAATTTCAGATGCGAGAAATGTTGGATGGAGAAACGCTTCTTGCGATATAGTTGCATACTGCGATGCCGATACTCTTCCTCCAAGGGACTGGACAAAAAAGATATTAAAACACATTAAAGGCAGGTACTGTGTATCCGGCCCTCTTGTTTCTTACGATGGAAACCTTTGGATGAAAATATGCTTCCGTATGTGGGCTGATATCTTTCCCAGATTTTTGAGCAAATTTGGATACAATAACGTATGGGGTGCTAATATGGCCTTTCAAAAGCCCGTTCTTAAAAAATTTCCTTTTAGATTAAAATTTCTGGAAGATTATGACATGGGCAAGAGATTAAGAAAAACAGGAAAAGTAAAATTTATTGGAGAATTGAAATTGTCAGTATCTTCCCGAAGATTCAAAAACGGATTTATTAGAACATGCATAAAATATTATATAAGAGAATGGTTCAAGAGGAAAATCCTAAAAAAATACTCTACAGGATATTATCCTTGAGTGATGTTTATGTCTCTAGAAAAATTAAACAGTATAATAAAAAGAAGAGGTTTCATCTGGAAGAGCTGTGAACAGTATGGCGGACTTTCTGGATTTTATGATTATGGGCATCTCGGGACACTGATGAAAAGAAAATTTGAAAACCTTTGGAGAGAATTCTTTCTCGGTTCACATCCAAATTTTTTTGAAATCACGCCATCCCTTATAATGAAGGAAGAAGTTTTTAAAGCATCAGGCCATCTCGACCATTTTACAGATCCCATAGTGAAATGCACCAAATGCGACTTTGTGGAAAGAGCCGACAAGATTCTTGAAGACCAGTTGAAAGAGAAATTTGAAGGTCTCTCCAAAGAAGACATGACTGTCATACTCAAAGAACATGGAATAAAGTGTCCAAAGTGTGGAGGCGAGCTAACAGAGGTATCTGAATTAAATCTTATGTTCCCCGTTGATGTTGGTGCATTTGAAAAGACAAAAGCTTATCTCAGGCCAGAAACTGCACAGGGCTCTTACTTAAACTTTTTCCGCGAATTCAATGCTCTTAGAAAGAAACTTCCCCTTGGCCTAGCAGTGATAGGTAAATCTTTCCGGAATGA
>CAYYYO010000013.1:9157-11886 GCA_964476295.1 uncultured archaeon
TGCGGAATACACTACAGGACTGATCATGACCTCAAGTCTCATCAAAATTTGAGCGGAGAATCGCAGGAAATTTTCTTTGAGGAAAAGAAATTCATTCCCCATGTCGTTGAATTGGCCTTTGGCATAGACAGAAATATTTATGCTCTTTTGGAAATTTTTTACAATGAAAGAGATGAGAAATCTATCTTTTCTTTACCGCCAAAAGTGGCCCCTTTCGATTGCGCAGTTTTTCCTTTGGTGAAGAAGGACGGGCTTGATGAAATCGCACAGAAAATCTATGATTCTCTAAGAAAACATTTTATTTGTTTTTATGATGATTCCGGTTCTATAGGAAGGAGATATGCAAGACAGGATGAAATAGGAACACCCCTCTGCATAACTGTGGATTATGATACATTAAAGGATAATACGGTGACTATAAGAGACAGAGATTCGACAAAGCAGGTTAGAATAAAAATAGAAGAATTAAAAAGTAAGATAGAAAAGTTTTTCGAAAGTTTTAATCTCTAGGTCTGTTGAGATCATGCATTTTTTCGTGTTTTTCTGTTATCTGCCTTTCCAAGTGCTCCAGAGCTTCATCTACAGCATTTACTGAGTTCCAGCCCGATGACTTACCAACGAAAAGTCCATTTGGAGTTGATACTCTTGTTCTAATCTGATATAATCTTTGTTTTCCTTCTTTCTGGCTGGACTTTATATGGACAAAAAGATATTCTATATTTTCTATTTTTCCAATTTTTTTCGCATATTCCTTTACGATGTCATCTATTTTATCTTTATCAAAAGAATCTTCAACTTCCTCCAGGCCAGTTATCTGAACATAAACACCCTTTTCTTCCTCTAGAGATGCTATGAGTTCCAGAATATCTTTTGATGTAACTATTCCTGTTGGCACTCTTTCTTTTGTTATGATAATGTAAGAAACGTTGTTTTTTTCAAATAGTTTTATAACATCCTTGCATGAAATATTTTCTTCTATAAATAATGGATTTGGGTTCATTATAGTTGTTACAGAAAGTTTATGTTCTGGAATAACGTCTCCCACGCTATCTTCTTTTCCTATTCTTTCCTGTGTGTTGATAGTTTTTAGAAAATCTTTTACATCTATTATTCCAACAAGTTTACCTTTATCTACTACAGGAAGTCTGCTTACATTAGTATCTTTAATAATCCCCCTTGCTTTTCCAATAGTTTCATTTTTTTCTATAACTTCAGGTATGCTGGCTATTTCTTCCGTAGTTTTAGGACACTTTGATAAATAGAATTCAGAGTTCCTTATAAAATCTTTCTCGAAAATAAATCCAGATAAATTCTCATTTTCAAAGATAGGAATAGCTTTTATATTGTTTTCTAAAAACATTTTTGCAATTCTTATTGCATCTAATTCTTCAATCTTCATTTTAGGTATATTTTTCCTGACTATACTCTTGACTTTTGTTTCAATAGGATAATCCCTGTCTATTAGGTTATTTACGGAGACAATTCCTGAAAAATTATTTCCTTCAAAGACTGCAACTGCTTCTTCATCTTTCATCATATATCCGACTATTTCAGATATTTTTGTTTCTGGAGTCACTTTTACAAAATCTTTTCTTATAATTTTTTCTAATCCCATTAAATCACTTAAGGAGTTATTCTTATTATTTCATAATAAGTTACATCGCCTTCTTCATCTACCACGGCCCATATAAGGTGAGTCCTTATGTTGTGTGCCAGGCGTACAGCCCTTGAAAGCTCTGCATAAGAAAATTGAAATCTCTCGGGTATAGCGTGAACAATCCATTTTGTATGTTCCTTTGCCGATTTTGGCCCTTTTTTGAGCTTCACGCCTCTGTCATAAACTCTGAAATGCGTACCAAATTTGAAACCGGTTCTTACAAGAAAGCCCCTTTCTCTCAGGTCTTTGTATACAGTATATTTTTGTGGAAATTCTTCATCCATTTCACATGCTCTCTCATAAAATTTTTTCTTATCTAATTTTTTCCCCTTTTCTTTTACTACCAATTTTTTTCTTTCTATAAGATGAAGTGCTTCACATGGACTAAGAATAAGCCTGTCATTAACTATTTTTCCATAACACCCTATATTATAGATTTCCTCCAGACATTTCCATGCAATTATTTCATTTCCAACTATCTCAGCTTCGTAAACTTTTTTCCTTGGATCTTTCATATTTTCAGACCCTCCGTCGAAATTTTAAGTATGCAGTCTTTACAGAATTCATCAGTCTTATCATCAACATAAGACACCGAATTAGAAAAAGACATGACACAGTTGGGATTATTACAGTGATCTAAACCAAACATATGACCCAATTCGTGAATAACTTCTTTCATAGTTCTTTTTATTAACAAATCGAAGTTTGGATTTTCCCCATAAAACTGAGGATCAAGTCTTGCAGTGCTAACTATACAAGCATCTTTTTTCGCAAGGCCGAATACGAAGTTTAATTCCATATAGAATAAATCATGTGATGTTAATCCAATAACTTTATCACACTCTTTATTTTTTAGTATTTTGATTATAGACCCACCATCATATTGTCTCTTGAACTTATTGTAAAATTTTTCAGGAACTTCAATCTTTTCTCCTTTAAAAAATTTGCTTTTAAACTTTTTGTTCAAGTCCTTGATTATAATGTCAATAATATTAGGTTGTATGTCACCTATTTGAACAACTTTTATTTTCATTTTATCACCAAAACTTTAATTGGTGGGAAGGGTGGGATT
>CAYYYO010000014.1:0-11610 GCA_964476295.1 uncultured archaeon
GGTTTGGCCTGTACTTTGCAAATTCCACGAGGCCGCAGAGGCTCAAGCATCTCTGCACGTCTCCAAGTTCCTTTGCCTTCCTTCTCCTCATTTCTTTCAGAAGCTCCCCGCTTGTTATCTCCTTCTTCAGGCCAATCTTCCATGAAAAGTACACCCTCACTGCCTGTGAAACTTTCTCATAGGCATCTTTTTCCTCTCCTTCGGAGTAAAGTTTTTTTGCCTCCTCAATCATTTTCCTTGCTTCCTTTCTCCAGTCAATCTTCCTTTCCTTCTTCGTTACTTTCTCAGGCTCTTTTTTCAACTCATCAGGTTTCTTCAGTTTTTTGTATGCAAGCAATACTGCAAGAACAATTGCCGCGAGCAGAATAATCCAAGGCCACGGGTTTTCTTCTTTTAGTTCTTTATCCAGACTGACATTTTTTATCGTACCGTTTTCATAGTCTGCTGTTATTTTGTTCTCTTCACTTTCAGTCATGTAAGGAATAGACACCTCTGTCTTATTTTCAGAAATTTGAAACAAAGGCTGGCTCATGTTGAACCCATGGGACCTGAGCTTTTTGTCATATTCCTGAAACTTGGGATTTTTGAAAAGCTTTTCAAGAATTCTTTTTTTGTCTTCTGCGGTAAGTGTTGAAACTTTCTTAAGGGTCCCGTTCTTCATCTCCCCTTTAACTGTTGCTGTTTCTCCATTTGGCTTTCTGAAAGATGCCTCAAAGCTTCCGGTGTTGTTTGTCTGCGGATTTGAAGAAATTCCAGTAAAGTTGTACCCCATTCTTGTAAGGTTTTTTGCTATCTCCTGAAACTTTTGGCTCCTCATGAGATTCTGCTGAAACTCCTGTTTCATTTTTTTCTGTTCCTGAACCTGCCTCTGCATTTCCTGCTTTAAGGCAGACATGTCCTGGTTCATCTGGTTGTTCTGCACAGAGCCAGAGGAAGTTTTCTGACCAAAGCTTTGTGAGCTTTGCGAAGAGCCAATCTGAATGTTGAAGGAACTTCCAGAAGTTGAGTAAGAGGTTGACCGCATGCTGACCCCACCACAGTTGTAAATTGTTGTAATTCCCTGTGCCTGTCCCTGCTTTGCAGAGCCTTCAACCTTAACTTCAAGAGTGTTGGATTTCACCGTCTCCTCTTTTCCTGTATCAGGATTCGTGTAGGTAACCTGCGCCTCTCCAAGAGTGTAAGTACCAGGTGCAAAGGGCGTTATCGGGTCGTATGCAAGAACTGTTTCCCTTTTGCTTGGAAGGGTGTACTCAAGGCACTGGATATCAAGCCCATTATTTCCAAAAACATTTTTATCAACAATCCTTATTGGAACTTCCTTGCCAAAGGGGTTTGTGAATTTCAAAAGAACCTTAACGCTGTCTCCTACACTTATGCTGCTCTTGTCAACCATCTTTTCAACCTGAAGGGAAGCCCCAAGAACAAACGCAGGACTGAGCAAAACTGCAAGAATTGCAAATATTATTATTCGCTTCATTCACACCACTATCCTGTACTTTCCATATATAATATAGAGCGTAACAAGAAGCACGGCAAGTGATGCCACAAAGAACCAATCCTTTATGCTCGTGAGTTCCCATTCCCTCTTTATATTCTGTCCTATGTTCCTATAAATCTCGTCAAGCGTGTTCTCATTTACAGACTTGTAGTACTTGCCGCCAGTTTCGGAAGCTATTGCCTTCAGGGTTTTTTCATCAAGCTCAGCGTACTGCGGCCTCCCAAAAAAGTCATACCCAAGAACAACAGGCTTCTCTGACCCCATCCCAACCGTGTAAACCTGAATATTATTTGCCTTGGCAAACTGAACCGCCTCTTCCGGGCTCACAACGCCGGCATTGTTTACGCCATCGCTTAAGAGGATTATAACTTTTTTCTTGTTTGGAATTGATGTGGCCATATCAACTGCAAGGCTAAGCCCATCCCCTATTGCAGTTGCCCCCTCTTTCTGCTTGATTGATTTCAGCTTTTCGATTGCCTTATCCTTGAAAGGAGTGAGGTAGGAAGCAGTGGTTGCGCCCGACTCGAATATAACAATTCCCACGTTATCCTTTGGCTTCAGACTTTTGATGAGAGTCTCAGCGGCATTTTTTGCAGCCTCAAGCCTCGTGGGCTTGTAGTCGGTGGCCGCCATGCTACCAGAGTCATCTATCACAAGAACAACGTTGACTCCCTCCTTTGCAACCTTGAGGGGAATTCTCGGGTTGGCAAGCCCAACAACCATCAAACTCACTGCAAGAAACAGAAGAATGAAAGGCAGGTGAATCCTAAGGTTTTTCTTTGGGGCAACAGACTTCACAATTCCCACGGAGCTGAATTTCAGGGCAAGCCTCTTCTTTCTCTTTATGTACTCCCTGTAGAGGTAAAGCAAAAGAGGTACCACTACTGCAAGAGTTATGAGTACCCTCGGCTCGCCAAAATCAAGTATCATCTTATCCTCCTCTTTCTCATGTTAAAGAACCTCACGAGAGGCATGTAAAACGGCTCATCTGTCCTGACATGAACCATATCAATCTTAAGTTTTTTCATTCTCTTCTCAAGCTCTTTGTTTCTTTTTTTGACAGACTCTTCATAAAATCTCCTGAAGTTTTCATCCGATGTGTTGACAAGAACCTGCTCTCCTGTCTCCCCATCCTCCAGGAGAACGTATCCTATGTCCGGCATACCCTCTTCCCTTGTATCTGACAGGTTTATCAAAATTACATCATGCCTCTTTCTGAGGTACCTCAGAGGCTTTTCGAAATTTTCTGAAATAAAGTCTGAAATTATAAAGAGTATGCTTCTTCTCTTCAGGATTTTCCCAAGTTCCATCAGGGATTCCCTTATATCAGTTTTCTTGCTGCTTGGCTCAAAATAAATAAGTTCCCTTAAAAGCCTTAAAACAAATTTCTTTCCCTTTCTTGGCTTTATGAATCTTTCAATCCTGTCTGTGAAGAGGCAGAGGCCAATGTTATCGTTGTTTTTCAGGGCAGCAAACATGACTGAAGCCGCAATTTCAAAGCCAACCTCCTTTTTGCTTTTCTCGAAACCGAATTCACTGCTCCCTGAAACATCAAAGACAATGTAAACGTTCAGGTCCCTCTCCTCAATAAACTCCTTGACAAAAGGCGAGTTGAACCTTGCAGTCACGTTCCAGTCTATTGTCCTGATGTCGTCGCCGGGAACATACTCCCTGACCTCGGAAAACTCTATCCCCCTTCCCTTGAATACAGAGTGATAGTTTCCGGCTATCAGTCCCTCAACAAGCATGTTTGTCCTTATCTCAATTTTCTTTATTCTTTTTAGAATTTCCTTTACCTTTGGCATTCACTCACCCGTGAAAAAGTCGTAAGCCTCATCTATGGTTGAGACCTCTACAATGTTCAGCCCCCACTCTTCGCGGGCAACTTTCTTCAGGTCAATTGTTTTCGGGACGTATCTCGTGTTCAGTATCGTGAACCCGAATCCGAACGGCTCCCTCGTGACTTCCCTTTCATAGTATGTAACGGTCGCCTGCCCCTCTGGAACAAGAAAATACTTGTATCCTGCATCCGCAACTGCCTTGGCCTTCTCCATAATTCCTCCAACCATGCCTATTGTCCCATCTGTGTTTATGGTTCCCGTTATCACGGTATCGTTCCTCAATTTTTTTCCTTCCAGCGATGCCATCGTAAGAATTGTCATTGCCGAACCGGCACTCCCACCGCCGATAAGCTGAGCACCGCCTGACTTAAAGTCAAATATAAAATCTTTATCATAATTGTACTCTGTCCTCAGCTTGGCAACAGCAACTGCCTTGTTTGCAGAGTACTGGAGGTCTGTTTCAAGAAAAGGGTTTGTGTTTATTAGAACGTTGTTGTTTCCCGGTATGAGCTTGAGCGTTACGCTTCCAACCACACCCTCTCCATCGCTTGAGACAGCAACAATAGGAATGGATTTTTCTACAATAGAATAAGTTGCATTCTGCGGTACCTGGATTATATTTTGGGGAACTCTCCCCACTGAGCTTAGAGAAGAACCAAGAGAAATTTGCATTGAATGAATCATATAGGTGTTGTATATGCTCAGGGCTAATAAAACTGCAAGAAAAACCGGAACATAAATTTCCCTAAAGGATTTCTTCATGACAACACCTAAGGTGACCTTACCTTTGAAAGAATTTTCTCTATAATGTCATCCGGGGTAACGTCCTCGGCCTCTGCCTCATACGTAAGAATTATCCTGTGCCTTAAAACTTCATGTGCTACTGCCCTTATGTCATCCGGGGTAACGTATCCCCTTCCGTTTAAAAGCGCGTGGGCCTTTCCCGCAAGCACGAGCCATATTGATGCTCTTGGGGACGCCCCATACTCTATCATTCCATTCAGCTCAAGTCCATAGTTTTCAGGGTACCGCGTTGCATCCACAATACTCGTGACATACTCTTCAATTTTTTCATCTGCATAAATTTTTCTGTTAAACTGCTGGATTTCAACAATGTCTTTTGAAGAAAGGATTGTCCTGGTCCTTATCTTAATTCCCCCTGTATTCCTTTGAATTATTATTTTCTCTTCATCCTTGTTTGGATACCCTATAAGAAGCTTCATGGCAAACCTGTCCACCTGCGCCTCAGGGAGCTTGTATGTTCCTTCAGTCTCTATTGGATTCTGCGTGGCAAGAACAAGGAAAGGTCTTTCAAGGGCAAACGTCTTGCCGTGGATGCTGACCTGCCTTTCCTGCATTGCCTCGAGAAGGGCGGACTGGACTTTTGGAGGCGCCCTGTTTATCTCGTCTGCAAGAATGAAATTGTGAAAAACAGGTCCCTTTTCCGTGTAGAAGGTTCCCTTCTTATGGTCATAAATCTTTGTCCCCGTTATGTCTGCAGGAAGCAAATCCGGGGTGAATTGAATCCTGCAGAAACTTGCGTTGAGCGTGTCTGACAGGGTCTTAACCATAAGGGTCTTTGCGAGGCCAGGGACTCCCTCAAGGAGAACATGCCCATCTGACACAAGGGCTATGAGAACCTTTTCGAGAACATCCTCCTGACCAACTATAACTTTGCCTGCTTCTTCCAGAACAGAGTTTAATTTTTCTGAATATTTTTGAGCTTGAATGTTCAATCTTTTTATCTCCTTATCCATCATACCACCTCACAAACCAAATGACTCCAAAAATCTTTTCATCTTTCTCAGTTCTGATATGAACTTCTTTCCATCTTCAGTGAGAACTATGACTTTTTTTCTTTTAACCAGCTCCTCTCTTATAACTCCCCTTCTCATCAGCTCTGCCATATACGATGACAAAAGCTTGTATGAAAGGTTTGACTTATACAGGAGGCGTGTTGGCTTTATGCTTCCTCCCTCCCCCTCTATAGCTGCAAGTATGTCATATATCACATCTATCCTGTCTCTTCTGGATTTCATTTTCTGGCCACCGCTAAAAGGTTGTACAGCAGTATGGAATACCCCACGAGCATCACAATTTCTCCGATGACGTAAAACTCAGCGGCAACGAATACCATCATAAAGGCAAACTGGCTCAGGAAGAGCATTGAAAAGGAAAGGAATACCATAAGCCTGTTGGTTTTTGGAGACTTTTCATAATTCTCGAAGAAGTGCTTGGAAATAAAGAACAGTATGATGGCAAGTGTTATATGAAATACGTAGTACGTTGATATGCTGAAGAAAGTTGAAACGAGTATAAGGTAAAGTATAAGGTATATATCCTTTCTTGAATGTTTCCTGTCAGTGAGAAGGAACAGGATAAAGAAAGCCGCGGTCATGAAAAGCTTGAAAAGGAAAAGTCCTGCTATGTGAAGCATTCCAGAATTGTATAGGTAAGAAAAAGTCACAGTGGCAGAGCCAACACGAAGAGTCTTAAAGACATTGTAGTATATGTCAAAATTTGTCAGTACCTTAAAGACAAATGAAATTGCTATCAGAAAGAAGGATAAAGAAAAATACTTATGCTCCCTGTTTTTTGATATCCTGAATATCCTGTAGCCATAAAATGATATTAACAGGGCTATGAACACAAAGAATATCTCAAAGAGTATATCAACTCCAAAAAACCACTTTGGGCTGAATACAAGGCGAATCATATTTAATATTCTGTCATTATGTTATAAAATTTGATGAAACTATGTTCTATATTTCAGTTTCATAAATGGCTTATATTCTCCAGTACAATTTATTTTTCGTGAACTGAGGTGGAGGTGATGCCAAAAAACCAACACCCCAACACACAGTCCTGATAGAATCCATCCGTTTCTCCTGCTCCGCAAGGAGCGGGGTTTATTATGATTTATTATTAAAAGTTATATAAAAGGTGTGCAAAGTAATAATTATGATAAATATATTTTTGTTTCTGGCCATGGTGTTTGTTTTTACATTCATCGTAGGCAAATTTCTGGAAAAGATAAATGTCCCGTGGATTTTTGGCGCCTTGATTCTGGGATTTGTGCTGGCGATCAAAAATCCGTTCACCGCTATAACTTCTTCCCAGACCTTTGAGTTTCTGGCCCAGCTAGGCATGTACTTCCTGCTTTTCGTGATAGGGTTTGAAATCGACCTGAATGAGTTCAAAAGAACAAGCAAATTCATTCTCAAATCCACATTTTTCATAATTTTTCTCGAGGCCCTGATAGGGGGAATTTTTCTAAGATTTTTATTTGGTTACAGCTGGTTTATATCATTTGTTGTTTCCATTTCCTTCGCAACGGTTGGGGAGGCCGTGCTGATTCCAATCCTTGACAAATTTAAAATGGTTAACACAAAATTAGGCCAGAGCATAATAGGAGTGGGAACATTTGATGATATAGTTGAGGTCTTTATACTTATTCTCATAACTTCTACAATCGCGTCCGGAATGCACAGCTACATTCATGTTTGCATGATTTTTTCATCGCTTTTGCTCCTTTTCATTCTTGCCTTTGGTTTAACGAAGCTGAAGAAAGAAGGCGCCAAGTTTGGGTTCCTGAATATAGAAACTTTATTCCTGTTTGTAATTTTCATTATGCTGCTTTTCCTCGGCATAGGAGAATACGCCCATTCCACAGCCATAGCTGCCCTTCTCGCGGGAATAGCCCTTAAAACCTTTATACCAAACAAAAGACTGAAACTGATAGAAAGCGAAGTAAAAACTATGTGTTACGGATTCTTTGCCCCAATATTCTTCCTCTGGGTTGGGACAACGATGGTTATCGGATATCTTGACCCCCTGCTGATAGGCATTGTTGTTTTAGTTTCAGGTGGAGCAAAACTTCTTGGAAGCTATCTTACAGGAAAGAAGGAGCTTGGAACAAAAAATTCTCTGATTCTCGGCATTGGGCTGTCAGCGCGTTTCAGCACAAGCATAATAATTTTGAAGATTCTTCTTGACAACGGCATTATTGGAAGTGATTTGTACTCTGTAATAATTGCTTCAAGCATGGTATTTGTTTTCGTAATTCCACTCTTATTCTCAAATATTGTTGCAAAAGCAAGGGGTTGAAATGCGGGGTTTAACTTTTCAGGAAGCCAAGAGAAGGTTAAAAAAATACGGAAGTAATGTGATCAAAAGAGAAGAAAAGGTCAATCCTTTGAAAATTTTTCTTTCACAGTTTTCCTCACCGCTGATTCTTCTCCTTATAGCCACTGCAATACTTTCCCTTTTCATAAACTACATTCAGGGGGAGAGTTTTTTTGACAGCATCCTGATTCTGATCATTGTCTTTGCTGCCGGCATTGCCGGTTTTATTCAGGACTACAAGGCAGAGAAAACAGTGGAGGCCCTGCAAAAGATGTCCACCCCAAAAGCGAAGGTGATAAGAAACGGAAAGGAGGTGGAAATCAACTCATCGGAGATCGTTCCAGGTGACCTCGTTGTTCTGGAAGGAGGGGATATTGTCCCTGCAGACGCAGAAATCATTGAAGGGAATCTTGAGGTTGACGAATCCCCGCTTACAGGGGAATCAAAATCCGTAAAGAAAAAGAAAGGAGAGAAGATTTTTTCCGGTTGCGGGATCTACTCTGGAAACGCTGTAGCAAAAGTTTTTGCCACCGGCATGAAGACAAAGCTTGGAGAAATTGCCTCCAGGATGCAGGAGATTGAAGAGGGCGAAACCCCGTTCCAGAACCACATGAAGAGCTTCACGAGAAAAATAGTCGGGCTCACTGCAGTTATTGTTGTGGTCACGTTCGCCGCGGGACTTGGGAAGTTTGGCATTTTTGAGGCAGTGCTGATTGCTGTCTCTCTTGCAGTAGCCGCGGTTCCCGAAGACCTTCCCGCAGTAATAACCATAGCGCTTTCCCTGGGGGCAAGGGACATGGCAAAAAAGAATGCCCTCATACGAAGATTGGCCATAACAGAATCTGTTGGCTCTGTTGATGTTATATGCACCGACAAGACAGGAACTTTAACTGAAGGCAAGATGAAGGTGAGGAATTTCTGGCTTCCTGAAAATTCTTCAAGAGCAAGAGAGTTTGCTGACGAGTGCTGTTTCTTCTGCAATGACGCGAAGCAGGTTTCCCGCGCTGGAAAAAAGGTATGGATAGGTGATGAAACAGACATTGCCCTGAAAAAGTTCTCACTCAAACTTGTCAAAGAGAGTGGAGAAAAAATTGATGAAATTCCCTTCACCTCAGAAAGAAAGATGATGACTGTCGCCTACAAACTTGGTAAGAAGTATGTTTTTACGAAGGGGGCCCCCGAAGTTGTAGAAAAAATATGCAGCAGGTACATGAAAGAAGGAAAAATTCTGAAGATGGACAAAAAAATGAGAGAAGAGATTCTCAAGAAAAACAGGGAGCTTGCCTCAAGGGGGTTCAGGATTCTTGCACTTGCCTATAAAGAATATGAGAAACCTTTAGAAAAGAACCTGATATTCATAGGTCTGGTTTCCCTATCAGATCCTCCAAGAAACGAGGCAAATGAGGCCATAAAAGAATGCCATACTGCCGGCATAAGAGTTATAATGATTACGGGAGACAATCCCCTGACTGCCAGAGCTGTTGCGGATGAGGTAGGAATCAAGAGTGAAGGAACTGTTACAGGAGAAGAGATAGACAAAATGAGCGATAAGGAACTGGGGAAAATTCTTAAGGGTGGTATTAACATTTTTGCAAGAACGACTCCCTTCCATAAGCTAAGGATTCTTGAACTTCTTCAGAAAAGCGGGCACACAGTTGCTATGACCGGGGATGGGGTGAACGACTCCCTTGCCCTGAAAAAAGCGGATGTGGGAATTTCGATGGGCATCAAAGGAACAGAAGTTGCAAAAGAGGCAAGCGATATAATTCTCCTTGATGACAATTTTGCAAGCATAAGGAATGCTGTGAAAGACGGAAGAAGAATATTTGACAACATAAGAAAGTTTGTTGATTACCTCTTGACATGCAACGTTGCCGAGGTGGTTGTTGTCCTCCTCACAGTACTCTTCCTTCCATTCATTTCCCTCTATCCGATTCAGATTCTCTGGATAAATCTCATCACAGACGGCCTTCCTGCCCTTGCCCTTTCGGTTGACCCCGCGCGACCTGATATCATGAGAAAGAAGCCAAGAAGGAAAGAAGAAGGCATTATAAACAAAAAGCTTGGGATGCTGATAGGAGGTATAGGGATAAAGAAAGCTCTTGTTATACTTGTTACTTTCCTTGTTGCCCTGCCTCTGGGAATTGACAAAGCAAGGACAATCCTTTTCACAGGATTTATAATGTACGAGTTTGTGCGTATAGCTGTTATAAGATATAACGAAAAACTAAATTCTCTGAGAGACTGGCTTGCAAACAGGTTCCTTGTTTACTCGCTTGCTCTTTCCTTCCTGCTTCAGCTTGTAATCCTTTACACGCCGTTGGCTTCTTTTTTCAAAGTTGTTCCGCTGGGACTTTATGAATGGGCCATTCTCCTTGCGGGAACCGTAGCAGGATTTGCCATTGGCATAGGAATAGCATGGATTGTTGACAGAATAACTGAAGAAGAATATTAATGTTTAAAATTATTTTACTGTGAACTCTGCCTTGCCCCTTTCCACAACAAGCTTTGCTATTTCTTCCTCAAGGGTTACCATGTCGTTTGGCTTGAAAGGACCGTATGCTTTTCCGTCTGTTCCCAAAAACTTGGGAATCTCTGCGGTAATTCTTATCAGCTTGTAACCTGGCGGCTCAACGATCTTTGGCAAAACTTCTTCTGGCTTGACTGATTTTTCCTGTTTGGTTTCCGGAAGTTTTTCCTTTTCACTAATCTCAGATTTTTCCTGAAGATTTTCCTCCTTCTTTGGCTCCTCCTCAGGTTTTTGAACCTCTACAGACTCTTTTTCTTCCTTGGATTCCTGAGTTTCCTCTACTTCAGTTTTCTCCTGTTCCTGAACTTTTGGTGATTTTCCTTCGGCTTCCTTTTGTTCGGCTTCCCCCTTTATTGCTTCCAGAATTTCCTCTCTCATCTTCTTCAGATTTTCCACGACAGAGTCAAAGTATTTTTCCTCATAAGGGTGAAGATTCTTTGGAACAGCATTGCTCCTTACAGTGTGCATTGCCAAAAGAAGAAGCTTTCTCTCCCTTCTGTCCAAGATGTCCTTGATTATTCCAAGAACATTCTCTATCTCCCTCTGAATCATCAGGTCCTTTGTTTCTTCATATGCCTTTGCCTTTCTTTTCAACCACTCAGCGCAGGACTGGAAGAAATCCTCTGGCAACTCCTGAAGATTCTCGCTATCCCTTTCCTTTCTCTGAAATTTCCTGAAGGTCTCGTAAGTAACTACGTTATCTCCCATATATAACTAAAAGAAAGGAAGAAATAAAAAGCTAATTGAAATCATTTTAGCATTATTCCATTGGCAAAGTCTGCTGCGTTGGACTTTCAGGCGGAGCTTGTGCCTCTTCCTTTATTTCTTTTGGATATTCTTTTGGAAAGACTATTTCTTCCCTGACTTTTGCCTTTTTGGAGAGTTTTTTCAAATTTTTTCGCTCTTTTTTTCTTATCCTTCTTTCCAGCTTAACAATTTCTGCTAATATATCGTTGTATTCTTTTAGGCTGCATGCGTCATCCCCTAGATTTTCCAATCCTCGGTATTCTTCTCTCACTATATATAAACGATCTAGCATCTCTCTTTCATCTATTTTACCTTTTTTATACTCTTTTTTCCAAGAATGTAGCAAATCTCTTGGGCTTATATCCAATACATTGCCTGTTCCATATCCTATGATTCCTATTCCATACTTTTTGTCCTCAATTTTCTCTAGAATTTTATTTTCATCAGTTTCCACTGAAATCACCTCACTAATATTTTGTAGAGAAAAAATATATAGAAAAAGAGTTAAGCAAATGTCGAATTTTTTTGAATAGCCAAATCTAAGTTTTAACATTTTTATTTCTTTGCCCCAAAGAATTCTTATGAAATACGGAGAGCTTGATGAAGACGGACCAATGACAATTGAAGAACTGAAAAAAATGTATTCTGGCGATGGGGGGTTGGAAAAGCTTCTTCACATTTATAACGATATTCTTCTTCACAACAAGGGTTTGAGAAAGGTTAACCACCAGCTTAAGCAAGAGATTGAGAGAAAGGAACATAAGATTGAACTTTACAAAAAGGAACTGAAGGAAAGGGGTAGGGAAATTGAAAAGCTTAGGGAAAAGCTTAGATTATATGCAGAAATTAACAGGACAGAAATTAAATAA
>CAYYYO010000015.1:0-3659 GCA_964476295.1 uncultured archaeon
CTTTCATAATAATTATGAGATTATTAAATATTTAGAATTTTTTTTCTCTTTTAAGTATTTCCAGTATTTTTTCTCTTGTGTTTTCAAGCTCTACCTCTAGCAAGCCCCTGTTGGACAACGCTGGAACTAATGCAACAAGAGCCGTGTCTGTTTCTGGAAGAATGAAGAAAATCACATCATATTTTCCAAGCTCAAAATAAATCTTGTCCAACCCGTAAAGAGAATATTCCTTTATTATAGAAAAAAACTGGTCCATTGTTTTCTCAAGAGAGGTCCACACTTTCTTTAATTCTTGATCTTTAGTATCTTCAATTAGAACTATTCCCTCCAGACCTTCCCTGGCTACCATACAGCCATAAACATCATCAAGTTTAAGCAAATTATTTCGGAGAACTTCTTCTATTTCCTTGTTCACAGCCATTTAATCCACTATCTCAATCCCTTTATCTCCAATTCTCATTTCCAGTGCCTTTAATGTATGCGCAGTTCCTCTCATTTTTCTTATCCTGAGTTTTCTGCTGTCCAGCGCTTCATGTATGCTTAGAATTATCACGCCATCAACTATGTAAGATTCCACTTCTTCTGATATTCCCGGCTCTCCCTTTGACAATTCTGCAAGAATCAAAGTTGTCAGACCAGCTCTTTTAAGGGCATCGCAGGTTGAACTCACAGTGAATTTAATGTTGCTTCCCACGAGGTACTCAAGCGTCTGCATGCTGTCTATCACAACTCTTTTGGCATTTATCTCCTGGGCTTTTTCTATAATGAATGAAATAAGGTCTCTCTTGCCTTCCTCGGTTGTACTCTTGTCATAAATCCTGAGCATATTTTCATCTTCCAGTTTCTGCAGGTCAAAGCCAAAGTTCAGCATATCTTCTTTAAGCTGTTGAACATCCTGTTCAAAGTTTATCAATATGCCTGGTTCTTCATGTTCTACAGCACCATTGTGAAGAAACTGTATACCGAAAGTAGTTTTTCCAGTTCCGCAACCTCCTGCAACCAAAATCGTTCTTGGTCCTGGAGGGAATCCTCCACTAAGCTTATCATCAAGGTTTATTATTCCAGTAGGACACCTATTTTTTTCTGACATAATCAAATTTTATATTAACTGAAATTTAAAGGTTTTTTATGGAAGGGAAATTTATTGTTTTTGAGGGGATTGATGGTTCTGGAAAATCAACGCAATTTAAACTTTTTTGCGATGAACTGAAAAAAAGAGGGTTAAACCCATGGAAAACCTTTGAACCAACAAGAGGTCCTATAGGAAATCTCATAAGGGAAAGGTTTCATTCTTTATCAGACGGACTTATATACACCCTCCTTTTCTATGCTGATAGGATAGAGCACAACTTCAATATACAGGAAAAACTCAAACAGGGGTTCACAGTTGTCTCTGACAGATACTATCACTCTACTCTTGCCTATCAGGCCGCCCAGGGTCTTGACATGGAATTTTTAGTTGAATTTCACAGATTGCTCCAGTCCTCCGGTAAGATTCAAAAGCCAGATTTGGTTTTTTTCATAGATGTCCCTGCCGAAGAGGCCATGAAACGCATAAACGCGAGACCAAAAGAAAAGGTTAAAATATTCGAACGATTGGAATTTCTCAAAAAACTCAGGAAAAACTACCTCAAACTTCAGGAGCTTCTGGATGAGAATATTTTTGTGATAGACGGAACCGGAACTATAGAAGAAGTGCATAAGCGCGTGTGTTCTGCTGTTCATCTATAAATTCTTTACTTTTCAATTATACACATATGAGATATTCCAGAAAGCCCCAAATAGATTTGATTGCCGTGACCAGAGGACTTGAAGACAACAATCTTGGTCCCGAAGAAATATCAGCCATAGGCGCTTTTGGATGCTTTGAAAAGAAGAGTTCTTTAGATATATGGGAAGAAATGAAAAAACTTCCAGAGGAAAAAAGAAAAAGCAAAGTCCGCACCGTTCTTAAGGAAAGTGCGGGGAGAGGCCATGGGTCTGTGGCAGACCAGAATTATTTCATCTATTCTATGGAAGATCTACCGCGTGTAGCTACTCTTTTCCTTTGCGGTCCAGAATATCTTTCACACGAGCAGCAATCTCTTAGAAGAGCAACTGCAGAGAGGGGATTTTATCTGCCAGAAGAAATTGAAAACTCTCCTCTCTTTAAAAAAACAGTAAGAACACTTATGAATTCATTTGATTTTTATCAAAAAGCTGTAGAAAAGGGAGTCCCAAAAGAGGATGCAAGAAATATACTGCCTCTTTATACAAGGACAAACATCCAGACAGGAGGAGATGCGAGAGAGCTTATGCACATCAGAAAAATGGCACAGGAGAAAGCAATACCTTCCGTAGTAAATTACACTGTTGAAAAGATGGTTAAAGAGGCAGAATGCGTGGCGCCAGCCATCTTCGAAGATACCGGATATAATTACGAGGTGTTGGCATGGAGACCGTCTTCCCAGCTTTTTGCAGAGACAAACATGACCATAAAAAATTTGATAGAAAAAAATAACTTTTCTGAATCTTTGGTCCTTCTTTCCTATTCCACCATAGACATGGATAGCGAGCAGATAGATGATGCCGTGAAGAACAGAAACGAAGCAGAACTTGCTAATCTCAAGCATGTTCATTTCGAATTTTTGGTTCCAATGTCTCTTTCATGCTTTCATCAGGCCACAAGGCAAAGAACATGGAACCAATCTGTTGAGTCATTATACGATGCAGCTAAAAGAAGACAGTTTATAATTCCTCCAAAAATCAAGAACTCCGATTTATTGGATGATTACATTCATCAGAGCGAATGCATGTCAGATTTATATGAAGAACTTTCCCAAAGCATTCCGCCAGAAGAGGCAATTGGAGTATTGCCGCATTCACTTCAGGTATACGACCTGATACATGTAGACGGATGGAACGCAATTCATTCAATAGGCAAGAGAACGTGTACAGAAGCCCAGTGGGAGATAAGGGGCATAGCAAAAGAAATGTCCCGTTACATAAAAGAAAAATTTCCTGCCCTTGGAAAGTATGCAGAGCCCCAATGCATAACCTATGGTAAATGCCCTGAGAGAAAACCCTGTGGATACATAGAATCTCATTCTATCGAATAAACTTTGAACTTCCAGACCTCTTTCAGAGAATCTTCCAGACTTTTAAGCTTCATATGCCTTACGTTCAGAACCCTTTTCATAACCCTGAACTTTTTAAGGTATTCGCAATTTTTAAGAAAACTTTTTACGGTTTGCTTGTCCCCCCCAAAGAAAACATAATCTATGCTATAATGTTCAAATTTTTCCCTTACATGAAAGCAAACCTTTTTGAAAAAATCATTTATCTGTCCCTCTCTTATTCTTGCATACCTTGCAGCACTTTGTCCACCAGCTTTGATTTTCCCTTCCACGAACTGCGTTCCGGTCTTGTGAACAACCAATTTGTTTTCTTTGAAGATTCCAAGCGAATATTCTCCAAGTCTCAAAAGAATTATGCCAAGTGTAAACTTTTTTTTCATTAGTTCAAAAAAATAATCATTCCCTCCCCGAAAAGTTTTTTCTACAGGGAAGGGAGGAATAATTAAAAGGTTCTCTTCTCCCATTAGCAAGATTGCCCCAGTTTCGCTTTTTTTTATCTTATAGGAAACTTCCTGAACTTTCTCTGAAAAATTTTCTGAAAAA
>CAYYYO010000015.1:3759-5262 GCA_964476295.1 uncultured archaeon
AATTCATCTGTGAGCAACAGGGCTTTGGTCCTGCCTTTTTTTTCTGTCTTTATTAGTCCCCTTGCTTCCAGTTCCTTTATGTAATCATATGCGCGGTTTCCTATTGTTTTAACTATTTCACTTTGTGTAATACCTTTTTTATAAACAGCAAGGGAAAGAACCTTCAGCATGGCACGTGAAAGGTCTGCATAAGGCGTGAGATGAGAAACACTATTTATATACCTTTCTTTAACCTTGAGGTGATAATTTCTGTCAATCCTGAGGAGTTCTATTCCTCTGTGTTCCTGAGACAATTCCTCATTTATTTCCCCCAATAAATTCACTACATAATTTTCTTTCAGCCCTGTTATTTTTTGCAGTTCTTCGATAGACAGAGGTTTGTCTGAAATAAAAAGTGCTGCCTCAATCAGGGCTTTCTTTTCCTTCATCTTCATCCTCCTTTAGTCTTATGTAAATATCTTTAAAAATTTCTCTTTGCTCGCAGAAGACCTTGCCTTCTTGGGATAAATGCAGGAGGGGAAGAAACTTATTCACAATCTCATTTCTTTCCCATTTAGGGACAAGTTTGCTGAAGGTAATTTCGCCACTCTTGAGCTCTTCAAGTATGCATGCTATCTGCCGGTAAAGTTTTTCTATTCTCTCTTCTATATCCTCTTCATCTTCTATAAGCTCCTCAACCTTTTTTCTGGCCCTTATACGTTTGGTTTCTCTTATCTCCTTTGTGCGGAAGGCCTTTTCCAGAGCAATAACAAGCTCTTCCAGTGTAACCTTCCTTTTTGGCATTCTTTTTATAGGCGTTTCCAGGTCAGGGACCTGAGACAAATCTATGAGTTCCTCCTCCTTTTTCTTATCCTCCTCCTTTTCTTTATCCTCTTCAAGAAGCAGAACAACTTTCATCCTGAGGAGAATGGCCGCTATGATTATTATTCTTGACGGGACCTTGAAGTCCAGAAATTCCATTTTTTTAATGTAATCTACGAGGGCATCTGCCAGTTTCACAATATCTATATCCCATGGGTCCATTCCTTCCTCATGGATTATATACTCCAATACTTCTTCCCAGTTTGATTCCACAGAGGCCATTTTAACTATATCTTTTTCTTCCATTAACTCACTACTTAAGTATTTGATGCAATAAAAATTAAATCTTCAGGACGCAAAACTTTATATATAAAGCCATAGAAAGTTAAATAGGTAACACCTCCGAGGTAAAAATATGTTTGGAAAAAAAGGAATTTCACCTCTGATAGCTGCAGTAATCTTGATAGCTTTTGTCGTAGCTGTTGCAGGAATAGCTTCAACATTCTTCACTGGCTTTACAAAGGAACAAAAGGCAGGAGTAGAATCCAAAGGAACCACAGTTGTTAATTGTGCCGATGCAATATTAGATTTAGATAAAGATACAGTTGATATAAATACAACTGCTCAAAGCTTTTCCCTTGTAGTGTCAAATACAGGTTCTCTTGACCTTCAGGGACTAAGAGTTATAGTTTTCAACTCTTC
>CAYYYO010000015.1:5362-11393 GCA_964476295.1 uncultured archaeon
ACCTCATCCAGTACATAGAAAGGAGCAGGTTTGTACATCTGAACTGCAAAAAGAAATGCAAGAGCAGTGAGGGTTTTCTCCCCTCCGGACATAGAATCTATACTAATCATTTTCTTTCCTTTGGGTCTTGCCTTTATTAAGAGACCAGACCTTATATCATTCGGGTCTTCAAGTTCCAAACTCGCTTCCCCCTCGCTTATCTCTTGAAAAAGTTCCCCGAAATTTTTATTGATTTCATTAAATGTTTTCATGAAAACTTCCCTTCTCCTCGCTTCTATTTTTTCAACTGTCTGCAGGATTGCCTCTTTCTCCTTTTCTATTTTTTCAACCCTTGCTTTTAAGTCATCATAAAGCATTTTCATACTGTCATAATCTTCTATTGCCCTCATATTTACAGAACCGATTCTTCTGAGTTTTTCAATTATTGATTTTTTCTGCCTCTGCATCACTTCTATATCCTCATCAAGAAAGTTTTCCATGTTTTTGTATTCATCAAATTCTACTTCAAGGTTTTCTATCTCTGTCTCGAGTTTTGCTTTTTTTACTCTCAGATCTCCTATCTTTTTTTGGAAAATAATTCTTTTGTCATAAAGTTTCTGCCTCTCTTTCCTTACCTTTTCTATTTCATCGCTTATTTTGTTTACTTCCCTTTCGAAGCCCGCTGATACAATTTCCTTGTTTTCCTCATCCTTTAGCTTGTTGATTTTTCCTTCAAGTATTGCTATATCATCTCTTATTTTTTCATTCTCTTCCTCTATGTCCCTTTTCTGGTTTCTGTACTTTGAAAGCTCCTGTAGTTTTGACTTTCCCCTGAATCCTCCTGTCATGGCCCCGGACTTTTGTATAAGGTCGCCATCTAAAGTAACAATCCTGTATTTTCCAATTAATTTTCTCGCGGTTTTCAGGTCTTCAACCACAAGGGTATTTGCAAAAACATACTTCATTGCCGGCTCATACAGAGAGTCATATTTTATGAGGTTTATTGCAAAATCCACAACTCCCGGTATTTTTTCCACCTTTTCCTCATGATATCTTATCTTATTCAACGGAAGAAATGTTGCCCGCCCAAGCTTTTCTTTCTTCAGGAAGATTATGCAGTTCTCAGCCACTTCATCCGATTTAACAATAAGGTCTTTGATATGGTTACCAGCAGCAACTTCTATGGCACTCTGGTATTTTGGGTCCGTGGTTATAAGCTCACCGACTGTCCCATAAACACCAGTTTTTTTCTTAAGGATTTCGCTTAACCTATCCTCATAGGAAAGTCTTCTTAAAAGATCCTCTATCCTTTGGATTTCCCTTATGTTGCTTTCCAGCTTGTTCCTGAGCTTGTCTATTTCAGAATTGAATTTATGGTACGCTTCTGTATTCTTGCTCTGCCTGAAAACTTTTGTTGTGATTTCTTTCATCTTTTTCTGTTTTTCTTCAAGTTCTTCATCGTACTTCTTAAAGTTTATTTCTATCTCCCTGAATTCACTCTCTATTTTCTTCAACTCTTCCTCCGCTTTCTTCATTCTTTCCTTTGCTATTTTAAGCCTTTTGTGTATTATTGAGCCCGAGTATGTTCTCAGGTCCTCTTCCAGAGTTTTATACTCTCTGGCAAGTTTCTGCTCTCTCTCAAGTTTCTTTAGCGCTTTCTCCCTTTCGTTGAGTATAATCTGGGCCTCTTTCAGCTTTGTGTCAACTTTGGCAAGTTCGTTTTCCGCCTTGGTTTTCTTGTCTTCAAACTCAGCTATTCCTGAAACTTCGTCTATTATTTCTTTTCTTTCGAGAGGCGTCATCTCTATGAGATTTGTTATATCTCCCTGCATTATGATGTTGTGGCCGTCTGCGTATATTCCTGCGTTGGCCAGCACATCAACTATTTTTCTCCTGTTCACAGTTCTTCCATTAAGCTTGTATACGCTCACACCATTTTTGTTTATTTTTCTTGTTATCTTTATGAGGGGCTCTTCACCCGGTATCGCTCCGTCTTCATTGTTAAGATAAAGGTTTACTACCCCATACTTGGCAGAAGCCCTCTTCTTACCGCCATTAAAAATAAGGTGTTCAAGTTTATCGGCTCTTATGGTCTTTGCAGACCTTATGCCTAAAACAAAGCAGAGCGCGTCAACTATGTTTGATTTTCCGGAGCCGTTTGCCCCGCAGATTACATTAAACCCGGATGGAAATGGGAGTGCTGTCTTGTTTGCAAAGGACTTGAATCCCTGCATTGAAAGTTTTTCTATTCTTACCATAAATATACCTCACTAACACACCCCAATATAATATTGAGAAAACTTAAATAAATTTTAGTTAGCAGTTTTTCAGACTTTTTATGAGCCTGCCTTTGATTTTATTTTTTATTCTCTCAAAGCCCGGCCATTCTGTCTCATAATTTTTACCAAAAGAATTGTAGTGGGCAAATCTTGATACATCATCCCTTTCCGGAACCGGGGGCTCTTCCGCAGGGTATCCCACAGTTATCAGGGCTACAGGTTTTATTATATCCAAACACTTCAGTATTTCTGAAACCTTATCCTCTTCAAATGCGGAGACGCAACATGTTCCTAATCCAAGAGAATATGCGGTGAGCATAATATTCTGGATGGCCATTCCCATTGTTTCAAGGGCATACATTTCACTCCTTTCTCCATATGTTCCCTTTGCTATGTTCAGGTTAATGCACATTGCCAAAATCACTGGTGCTGTCGTCATCCACATCTGATCCAGAGATGCACGCGCAAGTTTTTCTATAATTTCCGGGTCATCAACCACTATCACTTCCCACGGCTGCCTGTTTCCCGCGGAGGGCGACCACCTGCATGCCTCGAGGAGCATTCCTATCTTTTCCGGTTCCACCTTTTTGTTTTCATAGTTCCTTATGCTTCTCCTTCCCTTTATGGCTTCTGACAATTCCATTTTATCCCCTTAATCATTATACCCAAAACCTTAAAATAGTTTTTATTTCTCGGAAATCTAAATAATTTTATGAGATACCGGGAGCTTGCCGAGGTTTACGAGAAGCTTGAGTCCACGCAGTCAAAGCTTGAAAAGGCAGACATTCTTGCAGAGCTTTTTTCAAAGGCCAGCTCAGAAGACCTGCCAAAACTTGTTCTCCTATCTGCAGGAAGAGTGTTTCCCACCTATTCTGAAGAAGTTATAGGGATTGCTTCCCAGCTCATGATCAAGGCCATAGCAAAGGCCACCGGCTTTCCCCCGCGGGAAGTTGAGGAGAAATTTAAGGAGACCGGCGACCTCGGGCTCACGGCATCTTACTTTGTAAAATCAAGGAAGCAGCAGACACTTTTCAAAAAGACCCTTACGATTGACAATGTTTTTGAAAACCTGAGGAAACTCCCGGGAATAACGGGCTCGCGTTCACAGGAGAAGAAGATGGACCTCATAGCCGAGCTTTTTGCATCTGCCGAGCCAAAGGAGGCGGTGTACATAACCCGCACCATTCTTGAGGAGCTGCGGGTGGGCGTGGCGCAGGGAATAATAAGGGATGCCATAGTCAAGGCCTTCCTGAAACCAGAGAATATGGAGGAAAAGAAAAAGTTTACAGAGATAGTTGATTATGCCTACAATCTCACATCGGACTTTAGCGAGGTTGCACAGATAGCAAAGGAGAAAGGACTGGGGGGACTGAAAAAGGTTAAGATAAAGCTTGGAAGGCCCATACAGCTTATGCTTGGGGAGAAAGCGGAGTCAATAAAGGAGGTTATAAACAAATTCGGGAAAGTTGCTATAGAGTATAAATACGATGGGATGAGAGCGGCGATTCATAAGAAGGGAGATAATATCTGGATTTTCACCCGCAGGCTTGAAAATGTTACGAAACAGTTTCCTGACCTTGTGAAACTATGCAAAAAATGCTTGAAGCCCAGGGAATGCGTGGTTGAGGGTGAGGTCCTTGCGATAGACCCCAAGACTGGCTACCCGCAGCCGTTCCAGAATCTTT
The DNA here is from genome assembly GCA_964476295.1 of uncultured archaeon. Lineage (GTDB taxonomy): Archaea > Aenigmatarchaeota > Aenigmatarchaeia > PWEA01 > JAGHBM01 > JAGLWW01. The sequence continues at coordinate 9,306 of CAYYYO010000015.1, forward strand.
CACAGAGAATTCACAGGAAGTACAACATAGATGAAATGGTGAAAAAAATTCCCATACAGATGAACCTTTTTGACATAGTCTACCTGGACGGGAAAATGCTTTTCGATAACGTATTTACAGAGAGAAGAAAAATTCTTGAGAAGTCAGTGAAAGTAATTCCTGAAAAATTCCAGCTGGCAAAGCAGATAGTTACGGATGACCTGAAGAAAGCAGAAAAGTTCTACAAAGAAGCCCTTGATGCAAAGCAGGAGGGAGTCTTCCTGAAAGTTTTGGATTCAAAGTATGTTTTCGGAAGGCATGTTGGGGGATGGTACAAAATAAAGCCAATAATGGAGACGCTTGACCTTGTCATTGTGGCTGCCACATGGGGAGAGGGCAAGAGGTCGAAGTGGTTAAGCTCCTATGTTCTGGCCTGCAGGGAACCGGACACAGGCGAATTTCTCACATGCGGCATGATGGGCACAGGACTAACGGAAGAAATGTTCCAGGCAATGACTGATACTCTCAAACCACTTATAACAGAAGAAAAGGGAAAGGATGTAAAAGTAAGACCAAAATTAGTTGTGGAAGTGGCATATCAGGAAATACAGAAGTCACCAACTTATGATGCGGGGTATGCTTTGAGATTTCCACGTTTAATAAGAGTAAGGGAGGACAAAAGCCCGGAAGAAGCGGACACAATAGAAAGACTCATAAAGCTTTATAAGACTCAAGGTAGAGAAGGGTAAATGCTTAAATACTTTAAAATTCTCATTTTGGTTAAGTTTAGCACTTAAGAGTAATACAAAACTATATAAACGTTGAAACTAAAAAAATAATTAACAGGTTTTAGGTTGATATAAATGGTACAGTCAATGGTAAACCAAGAGGTAATGGATATACTGAAATCTTTGGGGTTGAATTCCTACGAGAGAAAACTTTATGTGACTCTGATAGCAAAGGGAACTTCAAATGCAGGAACACTTTCCGAACTTTCTGGTGTGCCGAGGTCAAGAACTTACGATGTTCTGGAGAGCTTGGCGGATAAGGGATTTGTTGTAATTCAATCAAGCAAACCCTTGAAGTACGTGGCCATAGAACCAAAGGAGGCATTGGAGAGACTTAAGGCAAAGCACGAGGAAGATTACAAAACTATGGTTAAGAGAATAGAGAATGTGAAAAAAGGCAAGGCGCTTGATGAGTTGCAAAAACTGTTTAAGAATGGAATGAAAACTGTTGACCCAACAGAATTTACAGGAGCCCTTAAGGGAAGAAATTCAATGAACCAGCAGATACAAGCCATGATAAGAAAAGCAAAAAAGAATTTTTCACTTTTGACATCCGAAGAGGGACTTGTAGAGCTTTATGAAAATCACATGAAAAATTTAGAGGAAGCAGCAAGAAGAGGAGTTAAAATAAGAATAGCAGCTCCTTTGAACAATGTAAACGATGATATACTGAAAAATTTAAAATCAATAGGAGAAATAAGAGACATAAAAAATACAGATATTTCAGGAAGATTTGTCATAACAGATGGAAAAGAACTCATTTTTGCCTTGACTAAGGAAAGCGATACACACCCAACACAGGATTTGCATCTTTGGACGCAGAGCGAGCATGCTGCAGGAGATGTTCTGGAGCCGTTGTTTGAAATGATATGGAGTAACTCCAAGAATTACTAGAAACAACACCAACTTTATTTATATGCTTTTTAATAGAATTAGTTTTATGACTGCTGCAACACAAACTTTAATTTTTATAACTATGATTCCGTGGATAGAGCTAAGGGGGTCGATACCTTTTGGTATCGGTATCGGACTTGACCCGGTTTTTGTTTTTCTCACAACTCTTGTCGTAAACATACTTCTGATTCCCGTGATCTATTACGGGCTTGAAATTTTCTACAAGGGATTTTTTATAAGATTCAAATTGTGCAGAAAGGTTGTAGAGTCAGTAAGAAAACGCGGAGAAAAATATGTGCAGAAATACGGTATCCTGGGGCTTATGATTTTTGTTGGAATACCCCTTCCCGGAACCGGGGCCTACTCCGGCACGGCTTTGGCCTGGCTGCTTGGAATGAGGAAAGGGGAATCCTTTTTGGCCGTGGCT
>CAYYYO010000016.1:0-6787 GCA_964476295.1 uncultured archaeon
CCGATTTTTCTTTTGGTTCTCGCATCTATTGCGCCTATAAACTTTTCCCCTATGTCGGAGTGAATCCTGTAAGCAAGTCCCCGGGCTGTTGTCCCCTTTGGAACAAGGTGGGCATCCGGGAGAACATTGCCTTTTTTGTCAGACCAGTGCGTCTCATCTTCCACAGGATAAACCACTATGTATTCCATCAAGTTGAAGACCGCTGTGTTGAGGCACTTCTGAACACCTGTAGAACCATATTTTTCCAGAAGTTTTCTTATTTTCTCCAGGGCTTTCTCCTGATCGTGAGCAAGTTTTTTCAAGACTTTAAAATTCTCCGAGCCGGGGAGGTATTTTATCAATCCAGCTTCTGCTGCCCTCCTCAAAGCAAGCTCAGCATCAGCACAGCATGGAATCATTTTCTCTGTTTTCAACCTGTTGAAATTTTCTTCAGCACCGGGAATGTCAATTTTGTTGGCAGCAATAATTATGGGCTTTGATGATTCCCTGAGATTCTTGGCAAACCTGAAAATATCATCTTCTGCCCATTTGGTTGGCCTCGTGGGGTCAACATCTGCCTTCTCTAAAGCTTCGTGGATATTTTCTTTGGTTATTCCGAGGCCGGAAAACCTTTCAAGAATCTGTTTCTCGAAGTCGGAGTGCGTGATTTCAGTTTGTTTTGCCATCTGGTTCCATTCCCTTTTGAAGATGTTTGTGTACCAGTAGTCCAGCTCTTCTTCAAAGAACTTTATGTCTTCTGCCGGGTCGTGTTCTTTGCACGGGTTTCCTTCAGAGTCAGTTGTCCCGGAAATATCAAGCACATGGATGAGGACAGGGGCCTGCCTAAGGTCGTCAAGAAACTGGTTTCCCAGTCCACGACCTTCATGGGCACCCGGGACAAGGCCTGCCACGTCCAGAAGTTTTACAGGTATCATCCGGGTTCCATTTATGCAGATTGAATTTTTCGGGTTGCATGGCTTCCCAAGCTCTCTGCATGGGCAGGGGCTCGTGACGTATGCTACCCCTTCATTTGGTTCTATGGTTGTGAAAATTCGGTTGGATATTTCTGCATTTGCCAGAGTTGCAGAATTGAAGAATGTTGATTTTCCTACATTGGTCTTTCCCACAAGACCGATTCTTATCATTTAATCACCATAGAATCTGGAAACAAACGGCTTTTTGTTTTTTATTTCAAGTCTCATCAAGCCCTTGACATTGTAGCCCGCTTTTCTTATATTTTCAATTCCATCCCCCCTTTCATAAACAGACCCTATTCCGGCTATTTTAAAATCTTCTTTTTCCAGGGCTTCCACGGTTCCTAAAACAGTCCATCCGGAAGAAATCATATCATCAACTATAAGAATGCTGGCCCCTTTCTCAAGCCTGTTTATGCCGACACAATAAAGTTTTTGGCCGCCCCTGTAAGCTTTTTTCTGATTTATGACAAGCTGTTTCACATTATAATTTCTTTTTCTGACGGCAATGTGCGGGAGATTAAGCTCTTCTGCAAGGGACGGCGTTACAAGATACGCTTTCGCCTCTATACTGAGAATTGCATCTGCCCTGGCTATTTCATCTTTCAGCATATACTTCAGTCCTTCCCTGACAGCATGAAAGTATTCGGGAGTGGCAAAACTCTCCAGAGGAAGTATGGCATAAGGATATTTTCCCCCACCCTCCCTCTCAAACTCTGTTACCAGGGACTTTTCTGTTTCCTCTTTGAGAATTTTTTTTATAGAATCAGGAATCATGCGCATCACTATTTAATTAAAACGGCTGATTTTTAAATATCTTGTTTCTGAAAAAATATTATGCGAATAGCTGTTATTGATTATGAGAAGTGCAACCCAAAGAAATGCAATAAGGAATGCATAAGGTTCTGTCCAAGGAACAGGGCCGGCGACAAATGCATTTTTGAGGGAGAGAACGGAAAACCCCTTATAGACGAGAGCATATGCATTGGTTGCGGAATATGCGTTAAAAAATGTCCCTTCAAAGCCATACAGGTTGTTAACACCCCGGAGGCCCTGAAGGAGGAGCCGGTTCACAGGTTTGGTAAGAACGGTTTTGTCCTTTACAGGTTGCCTATTCCTGTCCCGGGGAAAGTTATTGGATTGCTGGGGGCAAATGGGACCGGGAAATCCACAGCCCTTAAAATTCTTTCGGGAAAAATCAGGCCAAATCTCGGAAAAGAAGAAACACCGGACATAACAAAGCTTTTCAGGGGAAATGAGCTTCAGGATTACTTCAGGAAACTTTCTGAAGGACTGAAAACCGTTTACAAACCACAGCAGGTTGACAGGATAGCAGAGGTTTATTCCGGAAGCGTGAAGAAATTAGCCAACAAAAAGATGGTGGAGATACTGAAGAGGTTGAACCTTTCCTATATTCTTGAAAGGAATGTGAAAGAACTTTCCGGCGGGGAATTGCAGAGGTTGGCCATAGCAATTGCACTCTCAAAGGATGCAGACCTCTATCTTATAGATGAACCATCATCCTACTTGGACGTGAGGGAGAGACTTGAGGTAGGAAAGCTCATAAGGGAAGTCGGAAAGGAAAAGACAGTTATAGTTGTAGAGCATGACCTTGCGACACTGGATTTTATGGCAGACCAGATTCACATATTTTACGGCGTACCGGGAGTATATGGAATAGTAAGCAAACCCTATGGAGTAAGAGTTGGCATAAATACATTTCTGGAAGGGTATATAAAGGAGGACAATGTCAGAATAAGAGCAGAGCCAATACGTTTTGCGGTTGTTTCCCCTTCAAGGGAAGAAGAAAAGCCAATGCTTGTCAGATTCACCGATATAGATAAAAAACTGGGAAATTTCAAGCTGAAGGTTGATAGAGGAAAAATATACATGGAAGATGTTCTTGGAATTTTCGGGGCAAATGCTCTGGGGAAGACAACCTTCGCAAAGATAATAGCCGGAGAGGTGAAGCAGGATACAGGCGAAATAAACCCTCAAGTGACTATAAGCTACAAGCCACAGTATATCCACACAAACTTTGAGGGAACTGTTGGCGAGCTTTTGAGAAAAAACAAAAAATTTTCCAAGTACAAGAATTATTTGGTTGCTCTTGGATTAGAGAGACTGATGGGTTCCAGAGTGAACACGTTAAGCGGGGGAGAAATGCAGCGGCTGGCGATAGCTCTTTGCCTTCTGCAGGATGCGGAAATGTACCTTTTTGACGAGCCATCGGCTTACCTTGATGTTGAGCAGCGGCTTGCCGCGGCAAAGGTGATACAAACAATTGTTTCAATGAGAGAAGCAACATCCATGGTAATAGACCATGACATTTTGTTTTTGGATATGATATCCCACAGGGGGATGGTTTTTCTTGGAGAGCCGGGAAAGAGCGGACACGCCTTAACTCCAACAGACCTTGAAAAATCTTTCAATACATTTCTCAAGGAACTGAATATAACTTTCAGGAGAGACCCGGAGAACGGAAGGCCTCGCGCAAACAAGCCCGGCTCTGTAAAAGATAGAGAACAGAAAGAAAAGGGAAAGTATTACTATACTTAATACCTTCTTGGAGCCGGGTAAGTTCCTTCCAGTCTTGCAAGTCTTCTTTCTATGTCATCCAGCCTGTACATTATTTCTCTTATCTGTTCCTCAACTGTTGGCCTTGGCGAAGGTCTTGGCTCCGGGACAGGTCTCGGCTCGGGAAATGGAGCAGGCCTTTCCAACGGCTGCTGGGGATAATTTCTCTCAACAGGCCTCGGCGGTTCCTGAAAACCGGGGTTCGGCAACCTTCTTATATCTTCCGGTTCAGGTATGTGGTAGTCTTCCCTTGGTCCAAAGTCCCTTTCTTCTTCAAAGCGCGGCTTGTCTAAAGAATCGTCTTTAGTGTGAAGAATCATCTTCTTGAGTGTTTTAAGCATCTTCTCACCAATTCTATAAATATTAAAACGGCTTTATTTAAATATAAATTGGTGTGAACATGGCCCCTCTTATTCAGAGAACCTTTAAAATAAAGGGAACAGTAGGCTTTCCCACCAATGTGTATTTCAAAATGATAAGTCTTCTCAAGGACGGGTATGGCTACGAAGTTAAAAAATACAAGGACTGGCTGGAGATAAACCCCAGGAGCAATTACCATCAGGAAATGCTTCAGAAGAAACAGGCACTTGAGCAGAGCATCGCCCGGGTGATGATGAACCTGAGCGATATGAGAAGGGATATAGAGCTTATAAAGCACGACCTGAGGAGATTGGAAGAGGTGAGGGACCATTTTAAAGAAAAGGATGAACACGTGTTGAAATCAGATTTTGTTGACCTTGTGGACAGGAATACAGGCCCCCTTAGTTTAATAGACCTTGCCACAACCGGCAAATTCCCAACAATAGTTGTGGATTTCTACAAGATAAAAAAAGAAGAGGATATAAACAAGCTGAAGATAACTGCCACCGAAAAAGGAATTCTCAAAAAGAAATGGAGACTTTATCAGTACTGGAAGGAGAAGTATGGGAAAGAAATAGAGGAAAAAGTCAATATGCTGAGGGAGCAGTTGAACAGTCGAATGGCCTCTATGAAAATGTACAAGGACCTTCTTGAACCCTATGTAAAGGCAATAAATAAAATAAAATTTTCTGAAACAGAATACAGCGGGCTGGACGACCCTGCTTTGATAGAAGGGTACGACACATCAGTTGCCGGCGTTGAGCTTTTCTGCTGGAAAGGAATCTCTGCAGAAAAAGAGTTTGAGTACAAGGAAAAGCCAGAGGCATATAAAAGCGGCAAGTATCTGTTCTTTTCCTTCATCGAGATTAAAATAAAAAGAAAAGTGAAAAGCGTGGCAGGCAAAATGGATGAAAAATTGGAAATAATTTTTAAAGTCTATCTGAAGACAGGTAAAGAAATAGAGGAAATAAAGAAAAAGATAAAAGAAAGGGAAGAGCTCCTGTGGAAAGAAATCGAGCAATTTCGGGGTGGGGAGTGGAAAGAAGAAAACAAAAAAGAAGAAAAGAGCAAACTTCTTATATCCTTAGAAAATTCAATACGCAAGATTCTTGGAAGGCCTGCAGAAGGGGAATACTATATACCTAAAGGTTACAAAGGTTCTCTTGCAAATGTAGTTCGTAAAGATTTCATAAACTTTTATGACGATCTCAAGGATGTTGTAGGCGGAATCAAACTCAAGAGACACTGGAAAGAGTAATTATATTGATTAAATTTCTTAAAGGTGCGGGAAATGATTAAGAAAATTGTGGAGAAGGTTTTCAAAAAAGAGGACAAAGGACCGGAGCCGGATAATGATTATATAGTTGGCGCTTCAACAGGAATGCATGGTCCGACACCTCTTGCAAGATTGAATTATGTTGCATCAAAGGGAGTTGACTTTGCAGAGATAGCATCTGAACACCCGGCAGTTTATACAAAAAATGAAATAGAATTAATTAAAACTACGGTGAAGTCCCTTGGCATGAAAATAGCCATACACGCCGGTACGACTTCACCCCGTTTGACAGGTTCCTACCATGTTGAATGGAGGGGTGCAGACGAGGAAATGAAGAGATTCATAGATGCTGCCATCAAGCTTAAGGCAAAATACCTGCTCTTCCATTCCTGCATGACGCCTTGGCCGGAACTTGAACCGATTCCCAGAAGATATGATTACCTTGTGGATGAGAGTGGAAAAAATATAATAAAAAAGATTACAAAGAAAACGCCAAAGTTAAAGAAATGGTTTCTTGAAGAATTCATACCCAGTGAAATTCTCTCATGGGAGAGATTACTGGAAAGAGAAGCAAAATACAGGGAATTGTCAATAAAATTGAGCAAAAATGAAATTTCTGAGGAGGAGTTTTATAAGGAAAGAAATAAGTTGATGGAAAAATTGAAAGAGGAAGCTTTAAAGGAATGGCAAAGCGATAACTTGGAGAAACAGCCATGGAGGGATCACGGCAAAGAAAAATTCTCTTATGAGATAATGGGCAGGTGGATGGCAGAGACAAGGGATCCTATATGGAAACTCATCTGCGGAAATGTTAACTATGAAGAGGCAAACAAAAAAGACAGAGGCAATGTAGTTGCTGCCATTGCTGCAAAGTATATCTGGGGCCACATAAAAAAATATCTTGATACAATCCAGGAGAAAAACCTTATCATAACATTAGAGGCGCCACCAGCCATGAATCAGGAATGGATAGGTTTCATGAAAATTGTCAGACCGAAGCATCTGGCTGCAGTATGCAAGACTCTTGATTCTGAACATGTGAAAATAACGATAGATTTTGAGCATCTTGCTACGCATGGGTTGGGTCCTGAGGAAATTTTGAAAAATACGTGGAGCGATATAGGAAGATATGTGTGCAACCTTCACATCGGGATGATGCCAACTGCTTCCCATCAGCACGTGCCGGTTCCACGCGGAGATATTTACACCTACAAAATTTTATGGGAACTGAGAAAAAAAGGCATGAGAAATGCAATATTTATATTTGAGGTTGGCGGCGGGGATGAACCAAGAAGATACGAGCAGATAATTGTAACTTTAAAAGATATAGCTTTTTATCTCTCAAAGGACGTTCCCCCAGAGGAGCTTCCCGAAGAATTTTTCGGCCTCACTCCGGCGGAAATGGAACACGAGAAAAGAGTGATAGATTCCCATGCTTTCGATCCGCTTCAGGGAATGTTCGAGCTTCCGGAACTGAGCCATACCTGGCTGGGCAGGGAGGCTATGGAGAAAAAGCGGATAAGGCCAGAGACATGGCAGAAGGAGGAGCATCGATAGCTTTATATAGGAGTTAATGTAACTATCTATTAGTGATTACTTTTTGGTGAAAACATGAATAATG
>CAYYYO010000016.1:6887-11201 GCA_964476295.1 uncultured archaeon
AGGACATAAAATAAACAATTCGCATTTATCAAGAAAACCTGAAGGTGAAAATATTTATGCCTAAAAAAGTTTTGAAGAAAACAGTTAAGAAAAAAGAGAAAATAAAAAGGAAAACCGGAAAGAAACTGAGAGAGTTTGAAAAGAAAAGAAGGGCCGAAGTGATAAAGAGGTTCAGCAAAAAACTTCTTGACAAGTATGGACCTTACATAAAGGCCATAGTTGCCTGGGGAAGTGTTGTAAGAAATGAGTTTACTCCGAAAAGCGATATAGATGTTGTTGTTCTTGTTGATGATACGAGAAATTTCAGCCAAAAGCTGAAAGCAGAAATCGATGATTTTATGTTTAAAACAGCAGAGGATGTTGACCCCAAGCTTTCTCCCCAGCCCGTCTGGACCATCACAGAATTTATGAATATGATAAGAAGATGCGCTCCTCTTGCTTACAATCTTCTGAAAGATGGAATAGCTGTTTATGATACCGGATTCTTTTTAACCAACAAGCGTTTGCTTGAGAGGGGGGAAATTCCCCTTACCAAGGAAGCGGTGGAGAACAGAATGGAAAATGTTCCAAAGAGGTTAAGAAGGGCAGAGCACGCAAAGCTTTACATAGTTGCAGAAGACCTTTACTACGCATGTCTCGATTCATTGCAGGCAGTTGTAATGTACATGGGCAGGGGACCTCCGGATGCAAACCATGCCGCAGAGATTGGAAGAAAATATCTGGTGGAAAATGGATTGACGAAAGATGAGTACATCAAAATCATCGAGGATATAATAAACTTCAGGAAAGCCACAGAACACAGAGAAATAAAGGAAATCAAAGGGGAAGAGGTCGACAAGTTCATAAAGAGAGCAAAAAAGTTTGTTAAGGAAATGGAAAGGGTTCTGAAAGTTCTGGAGAATAACAGAAAGGCAAAGGATGTGGAAAAAACTTATGAAGTTATGATTAAGGCAAGCGTTGCTGCACTGAAAAATATAGATAAGCTCCCCGAAGACCCGAAACAGTTGCCTTCGGCTTTCAAGAAGCATTTAATTGAGAGTGGCATTGTGAACCCTGTTTACGAGAACGTTTTTGCAAAAGTCCTTGAAATGAAAAAGCTTATCAATGAGAAGAAGTTCGATGACATAAGCGAGAGGGAAATAAATATCACAAAGGAATACGTTCGCAGGTTTATAGGAAACGTCAGGAAAATAGCAGCAGAAAGAGAGGCCATAAAATCCAAAAAGGAATCTGTGAAAACCAAAGGCAAAAGCGAAGAGAAAAAGAAATAATTTTTATTTTTTTATTGCAATCAGAGGTACATACATCTCTTCTTTGCTTAATCCACCATGGTGCGCTACAAAATTATGTTTTTTCTCACCAAGGACACAATCCTTTATTGAATAATTATTTTTGGCTATAAGTATATAGTCGCCGATTCTATCGAAAAGTTTTTCATTTGGTTCAAAAAGGCCGAACCACCCTTTCTTAACAAGCTCTTCACTCTTGAATAATTCAAATTTATTCCTTAATTTCTTCTTTACATACTCTTTGAATTGTTTAGTTTTTGAAGGGTGGACATAACAGAATGCTGCACGCGGTTCTCCGCAGAGAGGTAAACTGAGACACTTTTTCATTTGCGGATGTTTTTCCATCTTTATCTCTTTGAAGTCAACGAGACCGTGATCTGCCGTTACTATGACAGTTGTATCCGTTCCTTCTATTTGTTTTAAGAATTTTTTCAATCCACTATTCAATTCTCTTAGATGTTTCCTACTTTTCTTGCTTTCAACACCCTTGTGGTGGCATATACTATCCAACTGAGGCCAGTATGCGTAAATGTATTTCCTTCTTTTACCTGATTTCACGGCTTTTGATATCTGGCTGAAAAACCCATTTAAAGTTTTGTATGCCATTCTTTTTGATTTACCGGCCATTAATATGCTGTATTCAGAATTTGCTATATCCTTCATTGTAACTACAAATGTCTTTGCTTTCAGGAAATCGGAAAAACCTTTTCTGTTTATCACATCTTTTATTTTAATATGTTTTGAAAGGTCAAAAGCTCCGGCCCGTGATCTGAATGGAAGAGGCATGCCAATTATTCCCATTTCCTTTATGTTCATAAACCACCCGGTTACTGCATGTTGCTGTGGAGCAACCCCTGTTTGAAAGGTAGTTATTGCGGCAGCAGTTGTAGGAGGGAAAACAGAAGTTATACGACCTAAAAGATATTTTTCAAAAGCGGTACCCTTACCATTCTTTTTAAGAAATTCATATCCAAGCCCATCTATAACTATCAAAACTATGTTTCTTGAGTCAAGCTCTTTAGGCGAGAGGGTTTTCAAAGTTTTATATTTTGGTCTGCTCCCAAAAGATTTTGAAATAGAACTCATAAGGTTTACTATACTCCCGCCGTTATAATCAGGTAAAGAATACATAAAATAATTTTATTAAGATCAAGATAAATAAGTTAAACTAAAGACACGTTAACTTCCCCGTTTTCTATTTCCACAAGCACGTTTCTCATGGCCACGTTTGCCACAACGGTTTTTCCTATATTATCAATGCCGGCAGCTTCATGTATATGACCGCACACGACGAGGAGAGGCCTGTATCTTTCTATAAGTTCCCTTAATTCCCTGCTTCCAACATGAGTTCCAAAATCTGTTCTGTCAACAGCCCCATACGGCGGGTAATGGCTGATAACAATTGTCTTCTCTGGTTTCTGTTTCAACAGACTTTCAAAAGTTTTGAGAGCATAATCTTCGAAGTAAAAGTCACCAAGCCCTATGAGGTAAAAGTCACCTACCTTAACTCTTTTCAGGTGGATAAAATGAAAGTTTTTGTTTCTCGATTCGAAATCTTCGAAAAATTTTTTATCCGGGTCTATATTACCGAAAACCGAAAATATGGGGAGTCCAAGGCTCACAAGAAAATTCATGGGGTCCTCCGTTCTGCTTCCTTCCCCACCCCACCCGTGCGGGGCGAAGTCCCCACCATATAGGATTGCGTCCACATTCCTTTCTTCAACTATGTTTTTTATCTGTACAGGAACAATCCCATGAAGGTCACTTGTGCAAAGAAATTTCATAAATATTTCTGCGAGGAGAAGGTTTAAATCTTTTATTTCTTTATGCGTTATACTAAACATGATAATCCAGGAGGGGTCTGTTAAAATTAAAGTACCGGAGGCAGAGATTCCGGAATATGCAGAAGTTTTTTACAACCCTAAGATGACGTTTGACAGGAACATTTCTGTGGCAGTGTGCGATTTGCTCCCACATATTTTAGGCAAAACGCCCCTAACTTTGGATGCTCTCTCTGCTACAGGCGTTCGGGCCTTGAGATACAGAAAAGAATCAGGGCTTGATGTCTGGGCAAATGACTGCAACCCGAAGGCAGCGAACCTGATAAGAGAGAATGCGAAAAGGAACAAAGTGAAAATAAAAATCACAGAGAAGGATGCAAACCTTCTGCTGAGGGAGGAGCATTTTGATTTTGTGGATATAGACCCGTTCGGCTCTCCAATAAGTTTTATGGACTCGGCAAGCTTCAGTTTGGGAAAGAACGGTTTTCTTGCGGTCACAGCCACGGATACCGCCCCGCTCTGCGGAACATACCCAAAGGTCTCTGAGAGAAGGTATGGGATAAGGTCTATGAAGACCGACTACTACAGCGAACTTGGTTTGAGAATTCTCCTGACGGCAATAATGAGAATTTTTATGAGATATGAAAAAGTTTTTGTTCCATATTTTTCTTACTCCCGATTACATTACTTCAGGATTTACGGCAAAGTAGAGAAGGGAGTGAACAGAGTAAATGAATTGCTTAAGAAGTTTGGATATGTTAGCCACTGCTTCAACTGCGGATGGAGAGACATAAAATTAGAGAAGTCTTGCCCTCTTTGCGGCAAAACGACACAGTTCTGCGAAGTGTATCTTGGAGAAATCCAGAACAAGAAATTTCTTGAAGATTTGGAGAAGAGACTGGAAAAGAGAATGTTTGTGGAAGAAGAGAAATTCGTGAACAAGGTAAAAGGAGAGGAGTCATTTCCCTTCTATTATGACCTGCATTACCTTTACAAAAAGACAGGGAAACCTGCCTCAAAAATGAAAACCACAATGGAAAAAATAAGAGAAAATGGATTCCGGGTTTCCCGCACTCACTTCTGTCCCACTGCCCTGAAAACAGATGCTCCTTTCTCAGAAATAAAAAGGATTATTTAGCTTTTCTGTTTTTGTTAAAAAACGGACATTCCCCGTTTCTTGTCCAGAAGCATCTTGTGCCGAAGCACTGGCCAGTATTTTTGAAAAACTGGCACTCTGTCACAAC
>CAYYYO010000017.1:0-1343 GCA_964476295.1 uncultured archaeon
ATAGGTTGGGTCCCGTAATTGGATCAAACTGGGTAACCCAACCAAAAATTATAAGGTTTTGTATGCAAAGAATTTGAAGTGCTTCGCACTTCTCCATAACAATGTTTTGCAAACGCTTTGCGTTTGCCCAATAGCTGGGGGAATCAGGAGTAACGGAGACCCCTGCGGGTCCCGTGAGGATCGCGGCTGGGGCGCCAAATTTATTTTTCAAATACCTAATGATTTTTATGGCTGGAAAAAAACGCAAAACAAAAAAGTTCTTAACTGTTGAAAGAACAGCGGCTCTTGTTATTGGAGTGTTTGTAATAACATTCCTATCGTTCGGCGCCTTGGGTATCATTGAGTATTTTGAAATGAACAAGTATGTTAAAGCTGACATTTTGAAAGTGATAGATACCACTATAGTAGTAGGCAACAACTGTACTGCCATAATCGCAGAAACATCCCCTGAAAGGGCCAATTCTATAGAACTCGGTCTTGAGAAAAAAATTAATGTAAGACCAAACACTCACGACATATTTGCTGATGTATTGAAAAATTTTAACATAACATTGGAAAGAGCCACAATAGATAGATATGAAGATGGAATCTATTATGCAACACTTTATTTAAAAAGAGGAAATGAAGAATTGAGAATGGACTCTAAACCATCGGATGCCATGGCAATTGCTCTTAGAATGGAAAGCCCAATATATATAAAAAAGAACCTTCTTGAAAGTCAGGGAAAGAACATATGCAAATAGATATATAAGTTAAAATATTATTTTAAGTAAGAGGGGTGTGGCAATGGGTTCATATAAGATTTTAACAATGTTTTTTGTCTTATCAATTCTCATTCTTTTGCCCGTTTCAATATTTGGGGGAACATCTTATTCTACTAACCAATATTTCAATGTCACGCCAAATACAACATTCCTTAACTGGACAAATTCGTATAGCGTCGATTTGACCATTGGAATGAATACGTCATGGGGCATAGTTTCTGTAAAAAACGAGTCCACGGGTGCCAACAGGCACACAGTTGAACCAAATTATTCTCAGCCAAATAATGGTGTGTTAAGAACCTATACAGATGAATGCGGATTTAGTGGCGTGAGCTTTTTGTTTTATGTTAAAAATTCCACTAACAATTGGATATCAACAACTCAGAACTTAACCCAGGGTGAAACAGAAAATTTAACATTATTCAGCGGAAAAAATGAATCCTGTCCTCCAGGATTTTACTGGGGTTACATAAGGATAGAAAATTCTTCAGATTCTTCTGAATACTATTCCCTTCCAGTTAGTATGCACATACCCATAACTTCATCCAATGAATTAAATGTTACGACAAGAACAGGATA
>CAYYYO010000017.1:1443-10933 GCA_964476295.1 uncultured archaeon
GTTACAAACGTTACAGACAATTCACAAATTTCTTCAATAGATTTCGGAGAAAAAAATGTTTCAGATGTTGCCACTGCTATTTTCAAGCTGAAAAATGAGGGGCAGACCAATCTTACATCAGTTACAGAGAGCTCTGAATTGTATCATAAAGAGACAAGAAGTGGTTCTGCTGCATCAAACTTTACATTCAGAGTGCCGGATTTCACAACAAAAATAAAAACAGAAATTAATTGGACAGGTTCCGCCAACTATACATTGAGAATCTATAAGCCAGATGGAACCCTTTACGGTTCATCAACAGATAAGCATACAAATGCCAATGTAACAGGTGCAATGCAGGAAGAGTATTTAGAATACAACCCTTCCGGAACTGTGGGGTTATCAGATGATGGCCTGTGGAAAGTCGAGGTTTTAAACAACACAGCTTCTTTAAACTCCTATACGCTTACAATAAAAGAATGGATAAATGCAAGCAATTGGGTAAGCACGAATTATTCCACCATGAATATAAATGCCATGGGAGAATCAAATGATAGTGTAATTGTAGAATTCAATCTAACTGTACAGAACAAATCGTTAAGCGGGCTTTATGAGGGAAATATTAAATATGCTTCTGATTCATCTGTCATAAAAGTGCCATTTTCTTTTAATGTCACGACAGGAGAGCTTTTTGTAAACAATTCTTTCAATTCTTCAACACTTATTCAAAAAGATAATACAGGTTTTAACAAAACAGTTTTAATTCAAATTCCAATAAACAACACCGGAAACATGGAAATAAACTTAAGCAACTCACTCAATTCAACCTTTTTGAATTATTCAACATATTATATGAACTTCTCTTATGAGTATCCATCCTTTTTATCATCAGGAAGCTCTGATACCTTGAACATTTCTGTTACATTAGACACATCTAAAACAGGGGACCAGGCAGGAGTTTACAGCGGATGGCTGTGGCTTAATTCTACCAACTCCCATCCGTATGATGGATTTAACCTTACTATAAATTTCAACCTTTCACAATATCTTGATGTCTATCTCAGAGAGATTCAAACATCAGATGGAGATGCTTGGATAGAGACTCCTGGAAATGGAGAAAATATAACCTTGATAGCAGAAGTTTTCTTGATGAATGGGACAGAATTAACAGACCTTGATGTGTCTAATTTCACTTCGGTTTATCTGTCTAATAAAAATGTAAGTTATACCATACCGTCATCGGGTTACCTAAATCTTTCTAATTATACAATGCCTCTTTATCGATCTCTGTATGGGCAATACTGGATAAATGCTTCGCTTTCCGGCAGTTCAACGCGACCAGGAGGATATTATAACGTTTATATGACTGCAACAGAAAAGGCAGGAACAGACCTTCAGGGCACCACATACAACGGCACTCTCATAATAAACAACTCAGGTCTTTATTTAAGTACGGATGATAGCACTTTTTGGATTACAGAAGGAACAAGTGGAGATGAATACTTCAATCTAAGCGTTGTAAATTATGGACCAAAAGAAGCAACAGGAAGAATAACGCTGAACAGCTCTGATAGCGACTGCGATTATGTGGATATAGACTCAAAAGATGCGAAGAGCGATTGTTACGCCAGTAAGTCATCAGATTATTTCGTTGTGAGTATAAGCGAAGGAGAAGAATGCTGGTTTAGATGGAGATTTACTGCAGATAATGTCAGCGATGATGTAACCTGTTCTGCACAAATTGTTATTGATGACCCGGGTTTCAACAGTCAGGGAGTTACAATACATGTAGAAAATATAGAGAGCAGCAGTAATAATAATGAAGGTACAGAATCAGGGGAAAGTCAGGAGGAAGAAATCGCTATAGGAGAACATCCCTCTTCTCTTTCCATAGCTCAAGGAGAAAATAAATCGTTCATAGTTAATGTTGAAAATATAGGCGATGTTGATGAAGATGACATAACGCTTGAAATAACAGGGATTTCATCTTCATGGTATACATTCACGCCAACTTCAATGGATTTAGGTTCCTTGACTGAAGACGACTTCAATGTCACAATATCTGTCCCAGATGACGCTGAAGTTAAAGAATATTCGATAACATTTGAAGTCGGTAATGACGATGTCTCTGATTCTGAAACAGCAAAACTTCTTGTTATGCCCTCGGAGAAAACAAAATCAGATGTTGACTCCAAATATGAAAGTTATTTGGAAAATTTCACAGACCTTGAAAACAAAATGAAGGAGATGATAAGGGAGGGAAGGAATGTAACAGAGTTGAATGATACACTACAGAATTTGAAATCAAAACTGGATACTCTCGGAGAATTAATAAACAACAGCGATTATTTCAATGCTGTTCCAAAACTGGGTGAAATAGAATCGCTTTTAACAGTAGCAAATTCTCTTGTTATCCAAGTAGAAAAGGAAACACCTCCAGGACTCCTCCAAGAATCATCAAGTTACGTATGGATTTTTATTGGCGTACTGATTATAATCATAGCAGGGTTTTTAATATACATGTTTATGCCTTCACCAAAAGAAACATTTGCGCCCAAGAAATTCAAATATGTTCCGCCGGGGAGCGGCGAGCCCATAACAAAAAGAATAATAAAGCAAATTAAAAAAATTAGAATGAAAATAAGAAGTCCAAAAAGAAAGGATGATAAAAAATGGAAGAAAAAAAGAAAAGGAGAATTGTCATAGGCACTCTCATATCTGTTTTAATTTTCTTGAGTTTTGTTTTTTTTAAAGCATTTTCCATAACCACCCAATCAGTTGTAAGCTATCCAATAACTTTTTTTAAGAATTTTCTTTCTCTCTCCATGAGTTTAGGAACTTCAGAAGCAATGACATCTTCACTTTTTAGCTCCCTTATTTTTGTAATACCTTTTATTCCAATGGCTTTGGGATTCGCTTTTTTAACTTTTTATGGTGTAACGTTTGGTGAAGATATAAAACTAGGATTTTTTTCCTGTTTAATCCCATCAATTATAGGAGCTATATATTTAGGTCCATCCCCGACCATCATTTTTCTTGCTATTGGGTTGATGATTTGCGGCGTAATTTCAACACAGTTGGCAGTGGTATACTCGGAGGAGCTGAAAAAATGGAAAAACTACAGAATTGGTTCCAAGACCGTGGGTAAATTATTTTTAATAATAAACCTTATGCTGTTTTTCGCTTTGTTGCTGGACGTGACAATTAATATAGAAAATTATAACGACCTTTATACAAATGAAACCAAGGAGTTGGTAATTTCTATAATTCCTGATATAGAATCAGGGGAACCACTGCAGATTGGCAGTGAGATGCTTCCTGCCGAACAGCAAGAAGAAATCGCGAGCGAATTTGCAAACATGACGGAAGCCCAGAGGGATATTATAAATTCTAAAATCAACGAAATCTTTGCTTCAAAGAAAATATCTGCCATGATCAATTTCTCTATCTTCCTATTGCCGTTTATGGTTTTTGCTCTGCTGGAGTTACTTAGGTTGATTATACTTTCCCCGATATCGGGATTGGTAACCAAAGCATTTGTTAAAACTAAATAGTAATTTAAACGATTTTTTCAATAAGTTTATTTTCTCTTATATATTTACATATAGTGCAAATATCCTCTGTAGCTTCTTGAGAATTTATTTCATTTTTTGCCAGAGAACGAGACATCTCTGATATTTTTTTACTTATCTGATAGTCGGTTTCAAGAATTTTTGCTCTTTTTCCCCTCACATGCTTTTTATACTGAGAGACTGCCGGCTGTGTCATTCCTAACCGTTTGGCTGCTTCCTCTTGTGTCATCTTGTGAACCTCTATCAAATCTCTTGCTACAAGCGCTCTTATTGATGGGATGATATACTTTACCATATTTTCGCAGAACGGTTTCATAATCTCACCAATTAATATAACAATGTTATATATTTAATACTTTACTCATATCTTAAAGCATCCACAGGATCGAGAAGCGACGCCCTTCTTGCCGGATATGCTCCTGAAAGCATGCCAACTACCATGGAAAATATTATTGACCCAATAAAGAGTTCTATTGAGAAACCCACTCTAACGTCTATGCCTACCATGGCACTGGCATATTGTGAAATGATATAGGACCCAGTCAAACCCAAGATGAATCCTATAATTCCCCCCAAAATGCCAACTAAAGCAGCTTCCCCGAGAAAGAGAAGCATTATAACGCGATTTGTTGCTCCAGTCGCCTTCATCACGCCAATTTCCTTTGTCCTTTCAATAACAGTCATTAGCATTATGTTCATTATGCCAATGCCTCCAACAAGAAGAGATATGGCAGCTATTCCAATGAACATGTACTGGAGAATCCCTAAAATCTTGGTGGCTATTTCCATAATATCTCCAAACGTCTGAACTTTGAAATCTTCAGACCCTCTTTTATTCTTTAACTCATCTTTTATTTTTTCCGAAACTTTATCCACATCTGCGTCGTCCCTTACGTCAACAAAAATCATCGAGAGTTCATCTGTGTTATTGAACATGTCCTGTGCTGCACTCTTTGGTATAATAATTGACATGTCATCTATTGGATTGCCTATCTTCTTGAGGAGCCCAACTACTCTGAAATTTCTTCCATTTATTTTCAGTTTATCCCTAACTTTAATATCCTTATCAAAAAGCTTGGTTCTTGCCAAATCCCCTATTATTGCAGCATACCTGTCATTTGACTTCAAATCCCTACCTTCCTTTATTTCAAAGCCTTGCATCTCAGAATAGAGTTTTTTTGTTTCATCCACAGGGACGCCCATTATCATGGCATAAGTCTTTTGTTTGCTAAGTTGAATTTCAGCCGTTCTGCTGAAGATTCCAAAAACAGTTTCCACGCCGTTCACGGCTTTCACAGTTTTCACATCCTTTTCTGTTAGAGTTTCTGTAGAAAAGGCCGAACCGGAGAACCCAATAGAATTAGGAGAGCCCGGCGTTATTATAATTTTATCTGTGCCTATTTTTTCAAATTGTTCATTGATTGCGCTTTCCAGAGCGTCTCCAATCGATATCATTGATACAATTGCTCCAATTCCTATGACAATGCCCAAGAGAGTAAGGGCTGTTCTAAGCTTCTGATAGCTCAGATTTCTAATTATAATCTTCCAGATGCCAAGCATTGAATTCACTTCTTCTTTTTAAAGAAAGAAATAAGTTTTTTCACTGGTGGAATTATGAAATATCTTATCACAATCAGCGCAACTATAATGTATACTACGTATATGAGATTGTACCACCATGGCGTTTTTTCTTCCAACTCTTCGAGAACCTCTTCCTTCGTGTAAACTTCCATGTAGACAGTATCTTCTGTTTCATAGCTTTTATCATCTTCATCCTTGTAGTAAGATTTTATTGTTACCGGATGCCTTCCGGGAGCTACACTTTCCTTTATTTTTAAGTCGAAATCTATTGTGTCAAAATCATCTGGATCCATTGTACCGATAAATACCTTGTTTACTTCTATTTCTGCAATATCGCTTTCTACCTCCACATATGTATAATAAGCAGTACCGGATGCTATGTTTGCCAAGTCCACTGAAAGTGTTGTCTCGCCTCCCGGGAAAGCCTTTGGATTTGAACTGACATAAAATGCTTTAAGTTCTGCCTTTTTTTCAGGTTCTGATACATACACTTCTGCTTTTTCTTCAATCCAGTCGCTATCTCCTATTTTGTACCTTAGCTTTATTTCATTCCAGCCCTCTATCGCATCTTTATCTACTCTTATTTTGTATTGTAACACTATTGTATAGAGTCCCGGTATCTCTGAGAATTCCCTTATCGCGGTTTCGCTTGCATCCAAAGAGAACGGATATTCTGGCTCCAATTCAAATGTCACATCTTCTGCATTGTTGACTCCTGTGTTGTAAATCTCAAGCCAGAGAGTCATATACTCGCCTGGTTCTGCTGGATATGGGTCATATTTCAAGAGGTCTATTCTAAAATCTGGTTTTTCAGGACCACCGTAATTTGGTATTCCAAGAGGGTTTACTCCCCCCAAAACCAAACTTGGCGCCAGCAAAGCGGCTAAGAATAAAATAACGATTTTTTTCATTTTTTATCAACCTCCATTTTAATTATTTTACCATCTTTCAGATAAATCCTTCTTTTTGTTCGTTTTGCTATTTCAATATCATGTGTAACAAGAATAACTGTTCTCCCCTGCTTATAGAGATTCCTGAATATGTTTATTATTTCTTTACCTGTTTTTGAATCAAGATTTCCTGTGGGTTCGTCACCTACAATTACCGGAGGATCGTTTGCAAGAGCCCTTGCTATCGCAACTCTTTGCCTCTCTCCCCCAGACATTTCGGACGGCTTGTGTTTCATTCTATGTTCGAGTCCAACCATTTTCAAAAGTTTTTTCGCCCGTTCTTCCCTTTCTTTTTCACTTTTACCAAGGAACCACATCGGAAGCGTCACGTTTTCCAATGCACTGAGTCTTTGTATTAAATTAAATGTTTGAAAAACAAACCCTATCTTCTTTCCTCTTATGATAGCAAGTTCATTGTCGTCCATTTCTGCGGTATTTTTCCCGTCTATCAGAACTTTGCCTTCAGTCGGCCTGCTCAGACAGCACATCACATGCAACAACGTTGACTTGCCAGAGCCGCTTGCACCAACAATTGATATGAATTCATTCTTGTTTATTTTCATTGTTATGCCATCTAAAGCCATGACGTTTACTTTACCCAATTGATAATTTTTCTTCACATTTTTAAGCTCAATTATTGGTTTCATTCATTCACCTTTTTTCTCTCAAGTATTTTTATAAATTTCTTCAAGGTCTCATCCATAATTTTCAGCTGTTTAAAATAGTTTTCCACAATTTCCAATTCTCTTTTGGGCATTTTCTCGCCTTTATATCTCTGTATTATCTTCGGGACCTTTTCTTTTGCGTACAGGATAATTTTTTGATTTTCCTTCATCATATCCAGCAGCTTGCTTACTATATTTTTTTCCATATAGAAATACACTTTTTTCGATTTCGGTTTTTTTATTCTTTTAATCATCTCAGAGTCGCACATGAGTTTCATTATCGTGCTAACTGAAGACATGCTGTAGCCCGTTCTCTCTGAAAGTTCCTCAAGTGAAATTTCTCTTGGTTCGGCGTAAAGCGTTCCAAAGATTCTTGAAGAAAGTTCATTCAGTCCCTTACGTCTGCTTATCTCGCAGAGGAGTTCCCTAAACTCTTCTTTCGGGTTCATTCAACCACTTTTTATTTTTTTCTGAATTTTCGGTATTTACTAAAAATATAAAAACATAAGTATTTAAAGGTTTTTTCAGGATATTTAATCTATGAAGCTTGGGCGAAGTTTTTACTCAAGGAAAACTGACTTGGTTGCAAAAGACTTGCTTGGATGCATACTTGTCCACAAGTTTGATGGCAAAAAACTTTCTGGAAGAATCGTGGAGACGGAGGCCTACTTCGGTGAGAACGATCCCGGAAGCCACGCATCAAGGGGAATGACACCGCGAAACAGAATAATGTTTGGCAAACCCGGCTTTGCTTATGTTTACTTCGTTTATGGAAATCACTATTGCTTAAATTTTACCACAGAACCAGAAGGGAAAGCCGGTGCAGTTCTTATAAGGGCTTTAGAACCGTTAGAAGGAATTGAAGAAATGAAGAGGAGAAGAGGAAGAGAAGACAATCTCACCAACGGGCCGGGGCGTCTGACACAGGCTCTTGGAATAACAAAAAAACACAACGGCACTGACCTCACAGGAAACGGAATTTATGTTTTGAGGGGAAGAAGACCGAAAGAAATAGTAAGAACTACGAGAATCGGATTAAGCAACGGCAAAAACCTGCTGTTAAGATTTTATATCAGGGGAAACAAATTTGTATCCGTGGTTTGATGAAGAAAATCAGAAAACTTAGAGAGAAAATGAGAAAAAATGGAATAGATGCAGCAGTTTTTCTCTCTCTTGAGCCGATAGATGACCAGAACATATACTACTTTACAGGATTCCAGCAGGAAAGATATCATTCTTTTGCATGTTACATTGTGACGCAAGATAAAACAGTGCTTATTCTTTCAGGCCTCGACTATGAAAGGGCAAGTGGAAAAGAAGCAGACGAGGTTGTAAAGAAAAATGCCCCGCTTCACATCATGCTAAAACGTTACATAAAGAAGAATCAGGTCATTGGAATAATGGAAAGAATATTTCCTTATTATCTTGCCAAAAAGCTTGGGAGGACGAAAGACATAACAAAAATCATTTCAGAAATGAGAGCGGTAAAGGACTCTGAAGAAATAGAGCTTTTGAAAAAGTCCTGTAAGATAGCAAACCGCGGAATAAAATTCATAAAAAACAATTTAAGGGAGGGCATAAGCGAGAGGGAATTTGCTCTGGAGCTCGAAAGATTTCTTCTGAAGAAGGCAGATGAGATGTCCTTCCCTACCATAGTAGTGTCATCTCTCCGTTCGGCGCAAATTCATCCTTACCTCCCTTCTTCAAGCCAGAAGATAAAGAGAGGTCTTGGCTACATAGATTTTGGCGTTAGGTATGGCGGCTATTGCTCTGATGTAACAGTTCCCTTTTCCGTGGGCAAACTAACAGAGAAGGAGAAAAAAATAGTTGATACAGTTCTGATGGCTTATAAAAATTCTCTAAGCATTTTGAAACCAGGAATTTCTGCAAGCAAGCTCTTTTCTGCTGCAGATAAAACAATAAAGAAGGAGGGATTTGAACTAAAGCATGGGCTTGGCCACGGCATCGGCCTTGATACGCATGATTTTCCATCGCTTTCGCAGGGCTCTGCCAAAGGCATTAATAAAATAAAAAGCGGGATGGTTTTCACTATTGAACCCGGCGTTTACGTTCCGGGCATAGGAGGATGCAGGCTGGAAAACGATTTTCTTATGGGCAAGGAGAAATTTGAAATCCTCACAAAGTCAAGTTTCTTGGATATAACTTTATAGGTCCTCTGTGGCTAAAATAGTTCGCCAATACAGACCCCTCGATAATGCTTTATCCAAATTTCTTCTACCTAACTTCATTTGTCTGCCAAACGCTAACGAAACCTTTATAAACAATTGTTACAAAAATAACAATATGGTTAAAAAAGTTTCAATATGGTTAACTTTGGAACCTTTACTCTATGCTGAACCCGAGCACCTAGCAGAAATATCAAAAAAACTTAAAAAACCTCACACGACTGTAAGAAAACAACTTGCAATATTTGAAAAAATAGGCCTATTAGAGAAAGAAAAAAAAGGAAGGCAAACATTTTACAAACTAAGAAAAATTCCCTTGCTTGTGGATTACTTAACGGTAATTGAGAAAGAAAAACTAATTAAAAGATGTAATGAAGAGTTAGTTTTAAAAGAAATAGTAGAGCACTTGCATTCTTTTAATAATCCAATTATTATTTTTGGTTCGGCTGTAAATTCTGTGAAAAAAGCGGGGGATGTGGATATTCTTGTTGTTGGAAAATTAAACAGAGAAAAAATTAAACTTCTTGAGAGAAAACTTAATTTGAAATTTCATGTTA
>CAYYYO010000018.1:0-10867 GCA_964476295.1 uncultured archaeon
CCATACAGTAAGGAAGGCCTCCCTCCTCGTGACACGCTTAATTTCAGAGAGGGCGAGTATCCTGTCTTTTTTCTGGGTTAGGTGGTGAAGCGTGGCTATGCATACCACGTAGTCGAAACTTTTGTCCTTGTAAGGAAGATAGCACATATCTCCAACAAGATTGTAAAAAGTCAGGTTAAACTTTTTGGAATATTTTTTCGAAAGGGAAACAAGTTCTTTGGAAGAATCAATGCCAAAGAAACGAAATTTTCTCGGAGAGAATGGGAGGAAGTCAGGGCCATGAGCGCAGCCAATGTTCAGGAGGCGACCACCATCCCACTTGCTGTTCAGTTCTTCAAGTTCTTCGCGGAATATTGACCAGTGGCGGATGTTATACCAGCTCTCGGCAATCTTGTCATATGTTTTCATAAGCTCACTTGTACTTAAGTTTTAAGACAATGACAATAAGAGCTAGCGTGAGAGAAACTATGTTTGCAGCAATAACCGGAAAAGAGTTTATAAGGAACCCGTAAACTATCCACAGGAACATCCCAACAGATATAAAAACAAACATGCCAAGAGAAATGTCTTTAGCAGACTTGGTTTTCCATGTTTTCAAAACCTGTGGCAGGAAAGAGGCCGTTGTGATAGCCCCTGCAATTATACCCAGTGCAATTGTCCAATCCATATTTATTGATTGTACTCAATCTATAAAATGATTTACAAAAATAACTGATAAACTTTTTATATACAATTGTATATAAAATATATAATGTTAGAGAAATTGTTCACTTCAAAAACAAGGGTAAGAATTTTGGGATTGCTTATTTTCAATCCTGAGAAACAATTCTACCTGAGAGAAATTTCAAGAAAAATAAAAATAACACCAATTTATGTTAAAAAAGAGTTGAAAAACCTTAAAGAATTGAATCTCGTTTTAGAGTCAAAAAAAGGCAATATGAGTTTTTTTCAGATAAACAGGAAATCCCCGATATTCAATGAACTTAAAAGCATTTTTCTGAAGGTAGAGTACTTTAGAGATATGATGATAAATTCTATGAAAAGATTGAAAATTGATTTTGCCTTCATATTTGGCTCATTTGCAAAGGGAACTGAAACAGAGGAAAGTGACATAGACTTATTTGTTATTGGTGATGTTAAAGAAGACCGCCTGTTAAAAATTATAGAACCTATAGAGAAACAAACAGGAAGAGAGATAAACTATATTTTATGGAAAAAATCTTTATTCTTGAAAAGAGCGAAAAAACATCATCTTATAAACGAAATTGCAAAAAATCCTGTTATAATGCTTGTTGGAGATGAAAATGAGCTCAGAAAAATCATACAATGATATGTGGGAAAAAATTGAAATTAACGAAGGTCTTGTTAGAAATACTTTATCTTTAGCAAAGAGAGATTTAAAAACAGCAAGAAATGTTTTCAAAGACGGAGACTATGATTGGACTCTCTCTATTGCCTATAATGCTATGCTTCAGGCATGCAGAGCTTTAATGTTCTCAAAAGGATACAGACCAAAAGGAAAATACAAACATGTTGCAGTCATAGAATTTATGAGAGTAAATTTTGGTAATGAGTTTGCCGATAGTTTATTGTTTGTTTTAAACAAGACAAGAAAGAAAAGACATATTGCAGTCTATGAGCAGATAGACATAATCAGCAAAGAGGAGGCGAGAAACTCAATAATATGGGCGACTAAACTTTTTAAAAAAGTTGAAAAAATGCTCATTAAATAAAAAATTTAAAGTTTTAAAATAGGTATGAAAGAAAAAGTTGCAAAAGAAGTTCTGGAAAGGATAGAAAAAGAAGATTTGTCCATAGAAGAGATCCAGAAACTTAAAACCAAACTGGCATCTAAGTATGGAATAGAAATTCCTGGCAACGAGTTCATTCTTGCACAGGCCAGAAACAGGGAAAAGGTTTTGGGCAAGTTACGGAGGAAGCCGAGCAGGACGTTATCCGGTGTAAGCATAGTTGCAGTCATGACCTCTCCCCACGAATGCCCCCACGGCACATGCATTTACTGCCCCAAGAATCCTGAAGTTCCCCAGAGCTATGCAGATAACGAGCCAGCAGTCATGAGAGGACTTATGCTTGACTTTGACCCTTACAGGCAGACTGTTACCCGCCTGAAGCAGTTGGGGATAATAGGCCACCCGACAGACAAAATTGAACTTATAATAATGGGAGGCACCTTTACAGCGAGAGAGATTTCTTACCAGAGGAATTTTGTAAAAGGATGCTTCGATGGAATGAATGGCTCCATATCAAAAACCCTGGAAGAGGCCATGAGAAAAAATGAGAGGGCAAAGCACAGGTGTGTTGGCCTGACCGTGGAGACAAGGCCGGATTACATGAAAGAAAAAGAGATAAACACAACACTTGAGTATGGAACCACGCGGGTGGAGATAGGGGTGCAAAATCCAAGCGATGAAATTTATAGGATAACAAAAAGAGGACACCTAACAAAAGATGTGATAGACTCTACAAGGTTGCTGAAGGACTCGGGACTTAAGGTATGCTATCATTTGATGCCTGGTCTACCGGGCTCAACTCCAGAAAAGGATTTGAAGATGTTCAGGGAAATTTTTTCTAATCCTGATTTCAGGCCGGACATGCTCAAGATTTATCCTACATTAGTTCTGAAAAATTCTGAACTTGAAGAATGGTGGAAAGAGGGAAAATATGAACCATATGACACAGAAACTTTGATAGACCTTCTCTGTAAGATAAAGAGTGAAGTGCCTCCCTACGTGAGGATAATGAGATTACAGAGAGATGTGCCAAAACAGGAGATTGTTGCGGGTTGCAAGTTTTCAAACCTGAGGCAGATTGTACAGAGAGAAATGAAAAAAAGAGGCCTGGAATGCAAATGCATAAGATACAGGGAAACAGGTCACAGAAAACATGCGGGAAACTTTGGGTTCAAACTCCTTGAATACAAGGCATCGAAGGGAAAGGAATTCTTCCTCAGTTATGAAGACAAGAACGGAACTCTGGCAGGTATCCTTAGATTAAGATTTCCCTGCAAACCTTTCAGGCCAGAGCTTGAGGCCACGGCGATAGTCAGGGAACTGCATGTTTATGGCCCGGAGGCAAGAATAGGAGAAGAAGGGAAGGTTCAGCACAGAGGATTTGGGGGGAAACTGCTAAAAAAGGCAGAAGAAATTGCAAAGGAAAACGGTTTTGAAAAAATAGCAGTAATTTCAGGAGTAGGAGTAAGAGAATATTACAGAAAATTTGGCTACAAACTGGAAGGAGTTTACATGATGAAAAGCTTATAAAGAAAAACTTTAAAAATGAGCCACTACAAAAATAACTGGAGCACCCCTGAAGAGTGGTTATATGGTTAAAAAAGTTAAAGAAAAGACTGAAAAAAAGTTTAAATGCAAATACTGTGGCCTCATTTTTGACAGTGAAAAGGAACTCGATGAGCATGTGAAAAATGAATGCGTGGGGAAACTGATTCACCAGAGAACATCCATAATAGGAAAACTTGAGAAATTCATGGAGAAAATAAAGCCAAACGGAGATAAAGACGTTTACGACATAAAGAAAGGCATAGAAGTTCTGAAGAAAATGGAGGAAATCAGAAAGGATGGCAAGATACCTGTTATAAAATTAAAGAGCGTAAAACAGGCAAAGGAATTGAAAAAGGTCATAGATTTCAGGGGTGAAATAATATATACAGACAACAACCAAAGGGACTTTCTCAACTATGTGATAGGCCTGAAACCAAAACTTGTTATAGGGAAATTCTCAGATAAAGATGAAAAAATTTTCAAGCTCAATAAAATAGATTACGCTTCACAGGATATTTTAAAGGTGGAAATAAAAGACACATGCGGCGCTTTAAGTCCAGAGGACCTATCAAAAATTTTCAGCAACGGAGAAGTTAAAAAAATAAAGAAGGGCCCCGAACTCAAGCTTGTTCTTGACCTTTCCCTCGTTGACGAAACCGGAGGAAAGAAAAAAGTTTTCAAAGCGGGAAAACTTGCAGTGCCTCTAATAGAAAAAAAATTGGAGGAACTTGAGAAAAAAATGAACGGCGAAGAGATAGAAAAGAATTTGGAAAAAATAGAAGAGGGACTTGAAAAAAGTGAGCTTAGCGGAACTGAGAAAGTCTCGGAGGACCAGGAGCCAACAACCGAACAAACCCAGCCAAAAGAAATAAAGAAAGAACATAATCTTGCAGAAGAGCTCAATCTCATAAATCTGAAGGAAGATTTTTTGAAAGTGGAAAAAAAGGAAGAGAAAAAAGAGAAGAAGGAAGGTTTATTCTCATCAATAGTGAAGAAAAAAGAGAAGAAGGTGAAAAAAACTCTTAAGGAAGCTGCCTTAGAAAACCTTTCAAAGAGCAAAGAAATCGAGGACTATGATAAGGCAACTGTTCTTGTTGCACACGTTTTGAAACAGTTTCTTGAAATAAAAATGGAATGTCAGAAAGAATTAACCTATATGGAACTTGTGGAAAAATTAAAAACATTCCATCTGCCCCTTGACTACATAGACGAGATAATACAGTTCTATAAGAATATGCACATTCAGGAATACAAAGATGAAGTAAGAGTAAACTTCCAGGAAGCTTATGAATTGGCCGAAAGAGTAATAAACGACTTGGCCTAAGTGATAAAATGTTTACCATACCCTTTTCAGATATAACTTTTTATGAGTATGCAATTTCCTACAAAAACCTAAATCTCCTCCTTGTTGTCATTGGGCTTGCCATTCTGATACATATCCTTACAATAAAAAGAAGCGAAAAGAGGGCAATAAAATTTTCAAACTATGAAATTTTGGAAAAACTGATAGGAAAGGGAGCAGCAAGGGAAAGAAATCTTTTGCCTTTAATTCTGAGAATTCTCGTTCTCACGATGATAGTATTTGCCATTTCTGACTTTACAATAACATTCAAAGGATACAAGAGTGATATGGATTTTGTGATTGCACTGGATTCCTCATCAAGCATGCTGAATCCTGATGTTCAACCCACAAGATTTGAGGCAGCAAAAGAGGCAAGTCTGAAACTTTTAGGTAATCTCCCGGAGAAAACTAAGATGGGTGTGTTAACCTTTTCTGGAGAAGCAAAAATGGAGTGCGGTCTGACATCAGATAAGGAAAAACTGGAAAGCTGCATAAAAAATATAACATATGGAGAAAAGGGTGGAACTGCAATAGGAGATGCAATAATTCTTGGTTCAACAGAGTTGAAAGATGTAAAGAGAAAGAAAGGGATAATATTGATAACTGATGGAAAAAACAACGCAGGCATCGACATAAATGAATCTTTGGATTTCGCTAAAGGAAAAAATGTCACTGTTTATACTGTAGGTATTGGAACTACTCAAAACGAGACAGAATTTGAAATACCGGAGGAATACAAAAACAAAGGGACAATAACAATAACAAGAGAAGAGGGCTATAATGAAACTGTCATGAGATATATATCAAATTCAACGGGAGGAAAATTTTATAATGCAACTAACGAAGAGACTTTGGAAAAAATATATGAAGACGTTATACTGGAGAAAAAAATAATAACAATCCAGCCCACATTTTATCTTCTTGCCATTGCTGCAATACTTTTACTGATAGAATGGTCACTGGGAGCAACAAAGTACAAAACCCTTCCTTAATTCCATTCTCTTGTACTTTTCTTTACCTCATAAAGAGTTGGAACTACGGATTCTCTCGGAACTTTTTTCTTATGAGCAATACTTTTATATGGAGCAGTTTTTATGGGACTGGAATATCCTTTTTTAAAAAATGTTGGGGCACGGAGGGGGCCGCCAAAAAAGTTTTTCTTTTCATACCTTTTGTAGCTTGGCGTATTTTTTCTATTTTTCATTAAGAAGAGCACTACGAAGGCAATTAATATAAAAACTGTAACTGCAACATAAGGATTAGACAGGTTTTCTATTATGTTTCCTGTAGGAAGAGACGGCAAAGAAATACCGCCGCCGGGGGAAATAGTTTCTGTGACATTTTCATTTATTCTGAGTGTAAATGATTTTGTTTGCTCCAGTCCATTGTCTGACTTTGCAGTTACATCAACGAAATAATATATTTGGCACTTCTCCTTACAGTATTCTGACGGAATTCTTATATTCATCGTCACTACTTTCTCTGAACCAACTGTGAGGTTGTTTATTGTCATTGGGACCAAGCTATACCAATCAGTGCTTATTCCTTTCACGCTCACACTCACAGAACTAAGGTCTTTCTGACCTGTGTTGATTATGCTTAACTTTGTTTGTGTGGTTTTGTCCAGGTCCACGCCAACTTCTTCTGGAACTGCAAGCGTAAACTCGACTTTTTTAACTATCTTCACTGGATATGTAGTAGTAAAGATTTTATATGGATTTTTTTCCACTGTTATTTCCATTATGTAGGTTCCCTCTTCTTCCGGCGCCACCAAGTCAGCTGCAACGAAATGTCCTCTGTCATCAGTGTAGGTGGATCCGGAAAGCCCCATATCTTTTATGCTGTAGCTAACCTTTGCATTTTCTACAGGGAATCCCTCATTATCCATGACGTTTCCAGTAAATGTTATATGCTCTCTTGAGTTGTAGGTATCTTTGTCCATAGTAGCTTCAAGACTCATTGATTTTTTGTTTCCAAGTATGAAAGCAGAAAATTCTGTTATATTGAAATGGACAATATTGGTTACAGTGTTTATGTCAAAAGGAACAGAAGTCCATTCTCCATTGCATTTCCTCTTTCCATAATTCCAGTCATGGCAGGAATAAAGTTCCATGTCTTCTTCACTGCCAGTAACATCTATGTCTTTATACTTTATCCATATCTGTGCGTTTTCAAATGAGAGGGCAAATTGGAAAACGATGAGTTTAACGCAGTTTATGCCTGCTATGCCTTCTCCTCCAGTAAAGCTGTCAATGGAAATCGGGCTGTTGGATGTTATCATTTCGCTGTCTTCTTTGATGTCTATTCCGTTAATTTCAACCTTTTCTATTTCAGGAGAGGATAATTTGAGTTTATACCTTCCCGGAAGAAGGTCTAAGGAATATTCACCGGTCCCTTTATTAACAGAAGTCTTATACCATTTTCCAGTGTCAAGATTCTGCATTTCAATGCTTGCATAAACTATCTGGCCTGAAGCATATGTGAGTGCTCCGCTGAAAGGAATCGTAAAGTATATTTCCTTGCTTATGGTATCGGAATAAGATTTGTAACGGCCAGTTATCTGCAGCTGGTAGCTTCCTGGCGCTTCATCCGGGACAGAAACAGGAAGCACACATCTGAAAAGGCCCGAACCGCTCTGGGAGCAGGTTATTTCACTTCCGGTTATGGTCTCTGAAGAACCGTCTAAATTAACATTAAAGCTAAGGTCAAACAACTTTTCAGAACTGTCTATGAGAGGAGAATTCACATAAACCGGCACATCCAAGCTTCCCCCAGAGCTCATTTGTATAGGAGTCAGGTCTTCAAAGTAAATTTCAAAAGCTTTCTGTATGTTTACCACGTCGCTTACAGTATCTTTAATGCTTGGCTTGTTTGAATACTCAACTATAAGGTCATTCGGTCCGTAAAAATTTTCATTTGGCACATAAGATATCAGAGATTTTATCTCCAGGCCTTCACTCCCATAGTCAGGCGCTTTGTTGTTAGTTAAAACAAATTCCTGTCCGCTCTTGGAGAGAATCACATTGAATTTTGCACCGCTGACGTCCTGCTTTGATGAGCCAATAACTTTTTTGAAAGTGAAAAGAGTTGTTAAGTAATCTCCTTGAACAACATCTATGGTTGAAACAGGAGAAACTATTTTCAGCTCGTAGTCATAAACATCAAAGTTTACCTCAGATGTGTCAGAGGTATTTCCAAAACAGGTTGCCTTAAAAGTGTAAGTGCCGGTGCCGTCAAGATTTCCAGGGTCAATGTTGTATGCTATTTGGGTTATGTTCTCTCCCAAGGGAGTTTCTGTAAATTCAGACGGAGAATACCACCAGTCTCCATTAGTTATGTTTATCTTTGCTCCTGCGTAGTCATCTCCATGACATTCAAAGGATGCGAGAAACTGATCATCCTGTATATACCTTTCGCTGTATTCTAAACTCAAATCTGTTACATCCACTGCCATAACTCTTGAAGAAAATATGACTATGAATAAAAGTGGCAACACAAGCATTTTTTTCATTTATCTTCCCCTTAGTTTTCCTAAAACCCTCATTATTGTGGCGTATTTTGGCGGCTCGTAACTTTGATTTATAAGCCAGGCTGCCAGTTTCCTATATTCTATTGCAGAACTGGAATATGGATTATATTTGACAACGGGGACTCTCTCAAATATGCTTTTTTTCAGTTCCTTGTCATAAGGGATTTTAGAAACAATGGGAATTTCAAGGGCCATTTCTATTTCTCCTTCATTAAGCTGGTATTTTACTTCATCTGCCTTTGCCAACACGCACCAACAATTCTCTGTAGAACCTTTCTTCTTTTTTACTATTTCTAAAATCTTTATAGCATCTGCCACGGCAGGAATCTCCGGGTTGGTTACAACTATAACTTCATCAGAAAGGTCTATTATGGTATGGAGGTTCTCGCTCAATCCTGGAGGAGCATCTATAAGTACTATGCCATCCAGTCGGTCAAGTATTTTCTTAAATTTTCTGTAATCTATTGTATCTTCTTTTATGGCGTGCGTTGAAGGCATTATCATCAGTCCCGTCTTATGCAGTGTTATTGCTTCTATTGCATTTTTCCTTCCTTCCAGCGCTGCCTGAAGGCTTCTCTCAGGATTAGGGTGGAGGTCAAGGTGTAGTGCAAGATTAGAACCTGCGACATCGCAATCTATTGCTATAACTTTTTCTCCAAATTCTTGAAGAGCAAGAGCCAAATTGGAAGTTGTGGCAGTTTTTCCAACGCCGCCTTTTCCAGAAACTACACTAATTACTTTTCTCATCGAACCCCCATATTAAATTTATAATGTCTTAATATATAAGTATATTTATATATCCATATAAAATATTTCATTTTTGTGGTAGAATTGAATAAAAAAATCATAACCCTGGCTTCATTTTTGATTTTTTTAATAGCAATTGTTAGTCAATCGAAGGCGTTATCCCTTGGCGCTGCCCCTGGCGTAATGCAGATAGGCGAGCTGGAGAGGGGAAAGGAATATTCTGTGGATTTTTATTTGGTTACAAACTCTGCAAAGGAGCTTGTGACAACACTGGGTTTTAAAGAAGGCAGAAGAGAGATGATGCTTAGAAATGTTACAGGTCGCTACACCTTCATACCAGCTGAAACATCGGAGGAGGACATTTCGAAATGGGTAAAATTTCTCAGGAGCAAGCTTGCAGTTTCAACGAGAAAATCTTTTCCCATAAGATTCCCAAACGGAGAAATAGTAAATGCAAACGAGAAAGCAACGCTTATATTAGACATTCCACCAGATGCCGAACCAGGTTACCATTATTTTGAAGTTGTTATGAGTCCAAACCTTCAGGCAGGAGGGGGAGGAGTGGGAGTTTCAACGATAGGAGTCACCAGACCGATATTTATCTTCAAAGTTCCCGGCATAGCCAAAAGAGAAGGAGTTATAGAAGGCATAGCAGGATCAAGGTCTGGCGGAAGGGCAGTTATTGATGTGCTGTTCAGAAACACAGGCACGGTAACAATGGATGCAAGAGTCAGTTCTCTAAAGATATACAACGAAACAGGAGATTACGCAGGCACCCTTAACGGAGGTTATGTAAAGGTTCCGCCAAAAACCACAGGCATCCTGAGAGTTTACTGGTATGACAAGAATACAGACAAACAGAAAACAATAAGAGTTGAAGCAACCGTTGACTACACAACAGGCTCTGTTACGAGGGAGGCCATGGTTACAATACCAAAGGCAGGAGTGGTGACAAAGAAGGTTGTAGAGGCAGGGGAGTTCCCGTGGTGGATAATAATATTGCTTATAGGGTTGGTACTCCTGTACGTCTACTGGAGGAGAAAGTAATGAAGAAAAAATTTTTGATGGTGAATATATTTTCTGTCTTTGCTGTATTAATTCTGATAATATTTCTACCTTTTATTATGGTTTCGCTTCCGCCAGCAGTCAATCCAGTTGAAAACCTTACAGTCAATTCATCAGATATTTTCATGCTCAAGGAGGAAAAATATTATTATCCGATGAAAGGAATGGTTGTAGAAGTAACCAATGATACAATACCCATAGGAATCGCTGCACAGACATATGAACTTAACTTTGGTAGAATACCGCTAAACTCCACTTCAAGAAAAATTTTGAAATTCAATTCAACCGTGCCGACAAAAGTAGAATTTTATTTATCAGGCAATATAACTCCTTATATAGTTATTCCAAAAAAACTATATGTTGAAGGAGAAGAGAAGTTAGAGATAACATTCAACGGAACCAAAGTTGGAAATTTCACAGGAACACTTTTAGTGAGAAACATTATACCAAAAAATATTTTAGCTGAAAAAATCATAAGGATGATTTAATGAACAAAAAAATATTTGCGATTTTGTTTTGCATTCTTTTGCTACCAGGTCCAGTGCTTGCCCTGAAAATAGAAGTTAATGTGAAAGGCAAGATTGGTGGACATATAGAATATTTTGAAATGGAAAAAAAGGTTGACTCAGTGCAGAATTTTTTGGTTCAGTGGTACAATACGGAATCGGTTAGTTGTGTGAGCAGAATTGAATTCAAAGTGGAGGGAAAGAATTACAGCGAGAGTGTGTGGTCAGAAGCCAAAGACATGCTCCCCGGAATAAGTGATTACTTTGAAGGGTACTGGATACCTCCACAAAAAGGAAATTACACAGTAAAGATAATTGTGCACCACTGTCATCAAGTAATAGAAAGCGACCCGATAAATTTCTCAGTTTATTCTTTACC
>CAYYYO010000019.1:0-10474 GCA_964476295.1 uncultured archaeon
TCTTCTTTCTTTGGTTCGGGTTTGGTCTCTGAATTTTCCCCCTTTACCTCTGTCTGTTTTTCACCTGATTCTCCTTCTTTCTTTTTTTCCAGTTCTTCCTTTGATTTCTCTTTCTCTGCTTCTTCAGGTTTTTGTTTCTCTTCCAGAACAGGAACTTCCTTTTCTTTCCATACATAAGCTATGAGTTTCGCATCTACTCTCCCAACAGCTGAAAATATTTTTCTCACATCCACGTACTTTTCTGGAACCTTCTGCTCTTTTGCAAGGTACTTCTGTACAGCAGCCTTGGATGGAGTAGGCATTCCGTCATGTTCTATAATTCCGAAAATTTCCTTTCTTTTCATCAGCGGATTTTCTTTTATCTCCTTTATTTCTATCTTCATTCAATCACCTGGAAACAGATATAGCATATCTTCCCGGAACGGTTATACCCAAAGATTTGGCTATTTCGCTTTCTGGATCAATAATAACAACAGAGCCCTGCCAGTTTCTTGTAAAATCCGAGGTCTTACATGCAGGGCAAACTTTGCCCTCAACAAACCTTCTGCAATGAACACAAACTTTTTCCCTTACCACTTAATCACCTATTTCTTTTCTTCTTTTTTCTCTCCTTTCTGTTGCGATTTCTTTTCCTCCTTTTCTTCCAGCCATTTCATAGAACCCAGACCCGGCTGTCTCATCGTTATCCCAACCCTGTTGTCCTTGGTGTAAGCTATTGATATGATTCTGACCCTTACAAGATCGCCTTCTTTCAGAACTTTTTTTGTATCCCTTCCTACGAGAACTGAATTTTTTTTGTCATAACTTACATAGTCATTCATTATTTGGGATATGTGGGCCATTGCATCTACTGGGCCGATTCTTACAAAAGCGCCAAACTCTGTTATATCCACCACTTCTCCGAGAGTAACTTCATGCTCTTCAGGCATATAAATAAGAAGCTTGAACCTTACAGGATAATACACACCGCCGTCTTCGGGAATAACTTTTCCTTCGCCAACTTCTTCTATACTTTCCATATTAAGAACTATTCCTAAGTCGGGGCTGAAAACTCCTTCAAATCTTTCCTGAATGCTTTCACCAATGGAATCCTCCAGCTCCATATCAAACTTTTCCGGAGGAACCCTTACGGAATCTTCAACTTCCACTACCTTAAACATTCTCACACCCTCTCTTTATCAAGAGAATTTTCTTTCATATAAATTTATTGCACGCTCTATAACCCTTTTTGCTGCAGAAGCGTCTTTCCATTCAAAGCTCTTTACAGTTTTACCTTCCAAACGTTTATATACCTTAAAAAGCTCTTCAATTTTGCCTTTCAGTTCCTCGGATAATTCCTTTTTGATATACGGGTCATAGGCACCTACACATATTATTTTGTCTGTATATAAATTTTCTTCTACTATCCTTAGAAGTGCCAGTGGCCTTGCCTTGAGCAAAATTCCGGGATAAGTTGTTTCGGTTGTAAACACGAATGCTTCCAGAGGATTTCCATCTTCAGCATAGGTTTGCGGTATAAACCCGCAGTTCCCTGGACACTGCACATCGGTCATTCTATCTAACCTTATGAGGTTATATTTCTTGTCATAATCATACCTGTTTCTTGACCCCTTGGGCGTTTCCACAATTATTTTTACAATTTCAGGATAATTTTCATCCTTTTCTATATCATGCCATAAGTTAACAGAAGTCATGGTCATCCCAATACTAAGTATTTTTTTGCCCTTAAATATATTACTTTTCTACCGATTTTCATTAACTTCTTTTTAAGCTCAACGTCAAGGGTGGCCACAGCATTCCCTTCTGAAAGTTCTATGAGTGACTTATCAGCACTTTTTTCCTTGGTTTTCATAACCTTTATTTTTTTTCTCTTTATCAACTCCAGCCCGACCTTGGCTGCTTTTGCATCCTTCCCTCTTCCCTGAGAAATAAATTCCAGCTCTTTTACTACAGGTTCCACTGTAACAAGTTCGTACTTTTCATCAATTATCCTGTCCATTTCTGAAAAAATGTCCACACCAAACTTTACGGGAATCATGAGAAAATTTGTATCAAGAAAAATTTTCATAATAAAAATACATATGCTATATATTTATTTTTGGCAATTTATTTAACTCTTCTATTAATTTTTCTACGTCATCTTCATTTTCAGAGAAGTATTCTATTTCAACTCTCACCCTTTGATGAAGAATGTCAGAAAAAAATGGGTATTCCTCATCTGGTCCCGTATAAGATTCATCCTCGATAGAAACTTTTATAATTGGATCGTATTTTGGGAGTATAAATGTCCTTTTCTTTTTTAATAAACCCCTCTCTGAGATAAGATAACCTTTGGAATTTAATTTTTCCATCACATCCATTTCTGTTATGTCATTGATGTAAAATTCCTTAGCTTTTTTAACCATATAATATTATTATTGGAATGAAAAAAATTTAAATATTGAAAACATTTTCCATATCAGTAATTTTCTTTATCCAGAAATCCGGGTTCCCTTCTTTCTCTTCCCTCACCAGCACAGTTTTTATATTCATCTTATGCGCTTCTTCCAAGTCCCTTTCCCAGGAGTCCCCCACGAAAATTACATCTTCTGGGCCAAAACCAAACTTTTCCAGCGGAATTTCACAGAATCTCTTTGACGGCTTTAGCTCTCCAGCATCCTCGGCCGAAACTATGAACTCAAAATATTTTTTCCAGTCCCCGAAAACCTTGTTCAACTTCATTTCCAGGCCTTTTCTGAACTCATCACTTGCCACGCACAACCTGTATTTCTCTTTAAGCTTGGCAATAATATTCTTTACTTCCGGGTCAAATTCCAGACCGATTTCAGACCAGAAAACCTTTAGGGCCTCTTCCACGAGCTTTTCTATTTTTCCCTCCTCAATTCCAAACGACCTGAGAGCTTCAGCAGTGCTGTATTCCCTGCATCTCCTATCAGAGTCTCTGATTCCGTTTTCCACAAGACTACTCACAATAGATTTCCATTTTTCTCTCAACTTTTCTGCAGGGACTCCTGTTTTTGAACTCAGGAAAGAAAATTTTTTCTGGTAAGCCCTTTCTGTTCTTGGCCTGTAGAGAGTATGGTCCGCGTCAAAAATTATTGCCTTCATGCCACAACTTCACCTTTAACTTTTTTCCCGCTCTCCACGCCACGCCATATCACACTATCAATTATTTCGCAACCATCTCCTATCGAACATTCTCCCATTACATAAGAATTTTCCAAAATACAATTTTCCCCTATTTTTGCATTGCTGTTAACAAAGGAGTTTTTTACAACAGAGTTTTCTCCTATGGATATATTTTTTCCAATATAATGGTCATTATTGAAAAGTTTTCTGGATAGTAACCTGGATGCATTGAGTATGTCGTGCGGCCATCCAAGGTCAACCCTTTTTCCTGAAAACAGCCAACCCTTTACCTTGCCGTTGTTTTTCAGTATGTATTTAGCAGGAAACTCTTCTTTTCCTTTCACAAACTCAACATCTCTTATTGCCCTGAAAAAAGATTCTCTCTTTAAAATGAAAACACCCACCATAACCATATTGCTTGGTTCCTTCCCTTTCTCTGGCTTTTCTACTATATCTTTGATTCTGTCACCGTCAAACTTTACTACGCCGTACCTCCACGTATCCTTTTCTTCCCTTAAAGTAAGATATGCATCAACTTCTCCATTCTTTTTGAAGTTCTCCACAAGACTTTTCGGCAGGCTCGTTTCTGTAAGGCTGTCCCCATAGTGAACTAAGAAATATTCATCCTTTAGAAATTCCTGGGCCTTTGATATTGCATGTGCAGTGCCTTTCCTCTCATGCTGAACAGCATAATTTATCTTAAGGCCAAGCGTACTCCCATCACCAAAATAGCTTTCTATTGGCCCCCTGCTCTTTGGGGAAACTACAATGACCATGTCTGTTATTCCAGCATCTTTTATCTCAAGAAGTATGTATTCGAGAAAAGGCCTGTCAAGAATAGGTATCATCATTTTGGGAACTTCATCACTGATAGGTTTCATTCTCTTTCCTTCCCCGGCTGCAAGAATTACTGCCTGCATTCAATCACCCCCATGATTGCCTTGGCAAGTTTTTCTGAATTGTGAACATCAGACCTTTCTTCATTAACAACATCTGCAAAGACTGTTTTTATTCCCATTCTTTCCAGTTCTTCTTTATCATATTCCACGAAATCCAGATGAAGTTCTTCAATGTTTTTCTTTTCAATTTTTTCGTTATTCACAATGACGTAATCTGGAAGACAGCCTATATACTTTTGAATCTCGTTGACGAAGTCAGAAACCTTAAAATTTTCTGTTTCTCCTTTTTTTGTCATGAGGTTGGCCACGTAAATCTTTTTTGCTTCCGATTTTCTTATCGCTTCCGGGATTCCTTTTACAAGCAAACTCTGCATCACGCTCGTATAAAGGTCTCCTGGTCCGATGATTATCGCGTCTGCTGATTCTATTTCCTCTATTGCTTCTTTGTATGCTTTAGCTTCCGGCCTGAGGAAAATTCTTTTTATTTTCATGTTTGTATCATGTTTTGGCACATCTATATTTATTTCCCCTTCTATCACGGTTCCATCATCCAGCTCTGCACACAGTTGACAGTCGTCAAAGCTCGGAGGAATAACCTTATAATTCTCTTTCAGCCCAAAAATTTTTCTTGCCTTTTCGAGACCTTCCGGAGTCTTATGAATATCAAGTCCAAAAAGAATGAGGTTCCCTAGTGAATGTCCATTCAAACTCGTGTTTTTTTCAAACCTCTTTTTGAGCAGGTCTTTCATTGTTCTGTAAGGTTCTTTATCTGAACCCAATGCAAGAAATCCTCTCCTCAAATCTCCCAACGCGATGCCTCCGTATTCTTCTCTTAGTTTTCCTGTGCTTCCCCCAGAATCAAAACAGCTCATTATTGCAGTTATGCCTATGTCATATTTTTTTAATCCTGAAAGGAGAGTGTATCCTCCGTTCCCGCCTGTAAATGTAGCAAACTTCATTTTTTCACTTCCTATATTCTTCCTTCAGTTCTTCAAAATCTAATTTTATCTTACATCTAACGAATGTATTTTCTGGAACAAACCCCTTTATTATAGAACCTTCATCAGTCCACACGTTTGGTCCAAGTAAAGTTCCGGGATAAACTGTGGTCTTGCATCCAGTCTTTGAATAGTCGCCTATGACACAACCAAACTTTCTTCTTCCTGTATCTATTCCATCAACTTTTACATTTGAGTTTGTATGTTTTAAATTTCCAGAGTCAAAAGAAGTCCCTATGTTCACCTCTCTGCCTATAATGGAATCTCCTATGTATCCATGGTGATGCGATTTCGTGCCATTGAGAATAACAGACCCTTTAATTTCTGTCCTTCCGATTTCCACATTATTCCCTATCAGAGTTCCATACCTTATGTATGCGTGGGGTCCTATCCTGCAGTTATCTCCTATGTAAACAGGATGTTCTTCTGTCGCTTCTATTACTGTAAATGGTTTTATTTCCGTATTTTTGCCAATGTATACAGGCCCTTTTATTATACAATTTTCAAATTCATATCGTGCTGATTTTACGTTCCTTCTTAAAATTTCATCTTTCCTATCCAGAATTTTCCATACATTTTCTACATCAAAAATTTCAGGGAAAGGGAAATCGTCTGTTTTATGGAAATAATATTCTGGATTTGTTAATACTTTCATTTTTTCACTCCCCTATTTTACAGTTACACTTTTTGCAAGGTTCCTTGGCTTGTCCGGGTCACAACCTCTTAACACAGCCAGCTGGTATGAAAGGACCTGCACGGGTATTATATGGGTTATTGGGCTTGCAATACCAGCATCTGGAACCTTTATGAAATAATCAAAAACTTCATTATTTTCCGGGGCAACGCCAATTATGTACCCGCCCCTGCTTTTTATTTCCATAGCATTTGAAATTATTTCCTTTTCTGTCTCTTTTGTTACAAAGGTTATGCATGGGGTGCCTTTTTCTATGAGAGCTATGGGCCCATGCTTCAGGTCCCCTCCTGCAAAGCCCTCTGTGTGTATGTAAGAAACCTCCTTGAGCTTCAGCGCCGCTTCCAGGGCAGTCGGATACATTGTCCCTCTTCCTATCGTGAACATATGTTCTTTGTCCTTAAGCTTTTCTGCAAGCTTCTTTAAATGGTTCCTCGTGCTCTCAGCTGTGAGATTGTAAACAAGATTGTAAAGATTCTTAAGCTGGTTCCTGCCTTCTTCATGTTTTCCTATGGAAGCATATGCGAGAAGTATGAGAAGGGCAAGCTGGGCAGTGTAGGCCTTCGTGGAAAGCACGCATATTTCAGGGCCTGTGTGTGTTAAGAGAACCTTATCTGAGTTTCTTGTAAGAGAAGAGCCTTGGACGTTAACTATTGAAATCACTTTGCTTCCCTTTTTCCTTGCGGTTTTTACTGCCTCAAGCACATCTGCCGTTTCTCCTGACTGGGAAATTGCAATGACAAGAGTTTCCGGCGTAAGGAAATGTCCAAAGTGCGGAAATTCAGAACCTGAAACAACATTCACATGTTTTTTTGCAACCTTTGAGAAAATATAGCTTCCGGTGAGGCATGCATAAAAGGCCGTCCCGCTTCCCACAAAAAATATTCCCTTCGAATTATTTATGTCATTCACAACTTCTTGTATTATTTCCTCTCTCTGGTTTATGGCCCTTTGAATTGTTTCTGTCTGTTCCATTATTTCCTTAAGCATGAAGTGCTCAAACTCTCCTTTCTTTGCCTGCTCAGCATCCCATTCCACAGTTGATATCTCCCTTTTCACTTCCCCATCTTCAAGGTTAAAAAATCTTAATTTGCCTTTTTCAAAAATTACAAAGTCATTATCCCTGAGGTAAATTACATTTTTCGTATAGTCAATAAATGCCGGTATGTCGGAAGCAGGAAAATACTCTCCGTTTCCAACTCCTATAACGAGAGGCGAACCTCTTCTGGCTGCTACCATTTCTCCATTTTTATTCATAACAAGTACGGCATAACTTCCCTCAAGTTTCTCCAGTGTATTCATAGTTGCCTCTACGAAGTTTTTACCGTTTTTAATTTTCTCTTCTATAAGGTGCGCTATTATTTCTGTATCTGTTTCTGAATCAAATTTATGGTTATTTAACGCTTTTTTCAATTGCTGAAAGTTTTCTATTATCCCGTTGTGAACAAGAACTATATTTCCAGAGCAGTCAGTGTGAGGATGGGCATTTTCCTTTGTTACACCACCATGAGTTGCCCAGCGGGTGTGCCCTATCCCTACTTTTCCCGGCAAATCTGTGAGGTCCATCTTTTCATGAACCTCATCTATCTTTCCCGCATCTTTTTTTATGTGAATTTTGCCGTCATGAACAGTGGCAATACCGCAGGAGTCGTATCCCCTGTACTCTAATTTTTTAAGTCCGGAAAATATTATCGGAGCCACTTTCTTTTCACCGACATATCCAATTATCCCGCACATTGCACCACAGAAAAATTTTGATACCAGTATTTAAAAGAATAATTAAAAAGGTTATGTTATTATCAAAAAAATATTCGTATAGTAAAATTTTATCTAAAACAAGAAAATAAAGCTACTATCAATCAATTTTGATGATTTTAGAAAATTAGAAAAACTGAAACAACCAAAAAGTTGTAACCAAAAAAATTCATAAATAGTAACCTCATTGGCAAGTGCCTCGGTTGGGTGTGGTGCTTGGGTGTATATTGTTACTACCTAAAAGTATTTAAAACTTTTTTCTTTATCCAAAAGTAGTCATTCTTTAAGGAATTTGTAAGCTAAAACTGTTCCAAAGAGAACTACCACCCCATTTATCAGGAAAAGGGCTTGTATGGAGAAATAAGTTACCACCAATCCACTTAAAATAAAACTTACAAAAGAGCCTATCTTGGCCAGAGAGATATAAGAGGTCACCACTTCCCCTTCCATTTCGTGCTTCTCTCCAATATCTGACATAAGAGTCCATGCTGAGACATTCCACAATCCGTTGCCCATGCCACGAATCAGGAGGAAGATTATTAAGAGAAGGAAAGTGTTGGAGAGCGAGAGAAAGGTCATGCCTATGGCCGAAACAAGGCAACCAAGGAGGATAATCCTCCAAGAACCATACCTGTCCGACAACTTTCCAAACCAGAACTGAAGCAGATGCATGAATCCAAGAGAAAAGAAGGCATAACCAACAAAGCTTATACTCATCCCGAGTTTCTCTATTATGAATAGGGGGAGAAAAATGCTCATCGCTGGAGTGGTAGCGTGCATAACCATTCCCAGAATGGCCATTCCTCTAAGTTTTTTGTGGGAAAGAAATTCTTTTATCTCTTTTACCGGATTGAATCCCCCTTTGGCAATCTTAGGCAATCTCTCCTTCCTAAAGAGAAAAAGAAAAAGCACAAGAAGCAGGGTCAATGAAATGAGAAAAGGAGCCTGTATGAAAAAATAATCTGCAACCAACCCGCCCACCAGAGGGGCAGTTAACTTTCCGATGTAGTTCATTGTTTCTGTCCAGCCAGTATACTCCCCTCTTTTCGAATCTATAACATCCTCAACTTTCGCTAAAGAAATTAATATCACGGTCACTACAGCCACTGCATCTAATATTCTTGCTAAACTTATTAGAAAAATGGACCTACCAAACAAGTAAAGAATAATGGCCACAATTTCCAGAGTTATTCCCGTGAGTATAACAAATCTCCTGTCTGTAACATCAGAAAGTTTCCCAATAATTGGAGAAAAAATTACTATGGATAAGGGTAAAAAAGAGAAAATCAAACCGAGTTGAAAGTCTGAAAAACCAAGACCCCTTATGTAAGGTGAAAGTATAGGACTCAAAAGGTAAGTGGAAAAAGCAAAAACTGCTGATACCTCAGTAAACTTCATATATTCCCTAAAATGCATGTTATGATTATTTGTATTATTTTATTAATATTATTAGAATGTTTAATAGATACAATACCTCTTTTCTTTCTCTGATTCTCTCACACATCACAAACCATAAATTTTTTGAAGCTCTTCCTCTAATTCTTCCTCGAATCTTTTTCTATCGTACTCTTCACTCTTTTTTGCAATTTCAGATATCAAAGATTTCACTTTTGGGTCCTCTATTTTTCTAGAAATTGGAAGTTTGAGCACTGATTGCCAATATAGTCTATCATAATTTTCAAATACAGATTTTTTATATTTTTTATATTCATCTGGTTCAGGAAACAAATTTTTTATAACTTTATATTTTGTTTCTTCCTTCATCGCTTCTTCAAACTTTTCATCTTTAGCTATCTCAGTTAATCCTTCAACAATCTTATTATTGATTTTCGAGACAAAACCGAACTTACTGTCCTTTCCAAATTCTTTTTTTGCCAATTTAAAAGCCTCCCTCTTCTTTCTCTTCTCATCCTTTAGAATTTTATCGAAATCAGATACCATTTCCTTAGCGTTGCTTGTTATACGAATTTTCGCGTATTTAGCATCAACATCTATGCCCGATTCTTTGGCCATGTGTTCAATTGCATTGTAACAAAGTTTTACATAAAGTTCTTTTAATTCTTTCATATAATCTGGATCATTTATTTTTGATATCATCGATTTATACAATTCTTCTGCTCTTTCTTCAATCAACATTTTTCTAATTTTTCTTTCTATCCTACCCATTTTTTACACCTCTATATTTTTTTTAATGATTATATTACTGTTATAAAAATATTTATATATGTTCTATCTAATTAAAACAGGGGAGAAAATGATAGAAAAGAAAAAAACGCTTCTTTATGAAAAAAATGGTAAGCTTTACTCAAAAAACATAAAAATCTTTGATAAGCCTGACCACCTCAGCTCTGTTTCCAGTGAGCTTGCATGGAAAATTTTGCAGATACTGAATGAAAAACCAATGTATCCTAACGAACTTGCCAAAAAGCTGAAAGTACATGAGCAGAAAATTTATTATCATATAAATAAAATGCTTGATTCGGGAATCATAGAAGTTGTCCGGGAAGAGAACAGGCACGGGGCCGTATGCAGGTTTTTTGCCCCTTCAGCAAATGCTTTTGGGTTCGAACTTCCCAACGGGGAAACTGAAGTAACAAGTGTTGAAGTAAAACCGCGGTTAAGGGATTTTCTTTA
Organism: uncultured archaeon; assembly: GCA_964476295.1. Lineage (GTDB taxonomy): Archaea > Aenigmatarchaeota > Aenigmatarchaeia > PWEA01 > JAGHBM01 > JAGLWW01. Next base: position 10,107 of record CAYYYO010000019.1, read on the forward strand.
CGAATTTATAAAGGATGGAATTTTCAACGGTTCGATAGTTGTGGGCTCTCCTGCCCAGCATGGACCCTTTTTAACAACAGCCAGGGATGGCCACTATGCAGCGCAGCTTGGAATGTTTCTTGGAAAATTCTGCTCATCAGGAAACAGGTTTGTAATAAAACTTGACACAGAACTGAAGGCAGAGGAGTCTCAAAACAGAAATCTAATCATAATAGGAGGACCTGTAGCCAATATGGTCTGCGCCGACCTGAACGAAAAATTAAAAATAAAATTCAACTGGGATAAAACATGGAAAATAGTTTCAGAAAGGGGGGAATATTTTGAAGAAACAGATGGACTTGTGGCAAAAATAACCAACCCATGGGACA
>CAYYYO010000020.1:0-8236 GCA_964476295.1 uncultured archaeon
ATTTCAAGAGCTCGGGGGACATTTCCTGAACCTCATCTATAAGAACTGTCTTTTTAACACCGGAAAAAAAGCTCTTCAATTTTTCCAAAAAGCTTCCTTCTATCCTTTTTTTAAACTCTCTTTTATCTATGTCATTCAGAAAATTAAAATAAAGAGAATTTTCCTTATGTTCTTCAACCCATTTAAGCAGAGTCGTTTTTCCCGCACCAGTTGGTCCTGTCACTATAAAAGGGTCATCAGACCTCATGTATGTCAGAATTTGTGTTCTGGTATCAATGAAACCTACAATGTTCTTGGGATCGGGTCTCACTTTGAAAGGGTTGTCACTCCACCCAAAATATACAAACCAATCCTGAAAACTCATTTTATCCCTCGTCTCTTTTCTGTCACTATAAATATGAAAAAACTAATATATAAAGGAAGGTATGGTGACATTATGACACGGGTATATATAGAGACATACGGATGCAGTGCCAATCAGTCACACTCAGAGGTGATGATAGGACTTCTCAGAGACAAAGGTTGTCTCATTGTCACAGAACCTGAAAAGGCTGATATTTTAATAATAAACACCTGCATAGTGAAGGAACCGACAGAAAAAAGAATGATATATAGAATAAAAATGCTTAGAAAAAAATTCCCAAATAAAAAGATGATTATAGCGGGATGTATGCCTAGTGCTGAATATGATTTTCTAAGAAAAATAGAGCCATATGCAAGTCTTTTAGGTCCTAAAAACTCTTCAGAAATAGTAGAGTGTGTAGAAAAAACCCTTAAAGGAAAAAGGGTAGAGTATTTAGGAGAAAACAGGCCTAAAGGCCTCTATCTCAAGCAAAGGTTCAATCCCTACATAAACATAGTGGAAATCGCAGAAGGTTGCCTCGGAAACTGCTCATATTGTATTGTTAAGAAAGCCAAAGGAACTCTTGTCTCTAGACCAATAAGTGACATAAAAAGAGATATAAATATGTCTCTCAAAGAAGGATGCAAAGAAATATGGCTTACTTCTCAGGATTGCGGCTGTTATGGCATGGATAGAGGAAAAAGACTGACAGACTTGCTGAAAGAAGTGACAAACATTCCAGGCAATTTTAGAGTGAGACTTGGCATGTCAAACCCAAACTTTGTTAAGAGATTTTTGAGTGACTTAATAGACATATACAGAGACAAAAAAATGTACAAGTTCCTTCATATTCCTGTACAAAGCGGTTCTGATAAGGTTTTAAGAGACATGAAAAGACAATATGTGGCAAAGGATTTTATAGAAATTGTCAAAAAATTCAGGGAAAATATTCCTGAAGTGACTATATGGACAGATATAATAGTGGGTTTTCCGACAGAGACAGAAAGCGACTTCAGAAAGACGCTCAAAATTGTAAGAGAGACAAAGCCAGATTACATTAATGTCAGCAAATTCGGGATAAGACCTGGGACAGAAGCCTCAAAGATGAAGCAACTTAATAGCGAGACTACAAAGAAGAGAAGTAAAATTCTTGGTAAGCTGGTTGACAAAATTTGCCTTGAAAGGAATAAAAATTGGATGGGAAAAGAGTGTCAAGTTCTTGTCACTGAAAAGCGTAAAAATCAATATATAGGCAGAAATGAATCTTACAAGCAGATTATTATAGAGACAGAAAGAGACATTAGGGGAAACTTTGTCACAGCAGAAATAAGAGATGTCAGAAAGACTCATTTAATTGGTAAATTAAAGATGAACGAGCATTGCCACTAATCCAGGGAGACCCAATATATTTATAGCAAAATTTATGATGTAACCCAAAATCCCTACAATCAGTGAATTTTTCCATGACAATCTAAGTAAGAGTTTTACCGCCAAAATCCATATTATAGCTGACAGAATAATTGGATAATAAGGTACTGGCAGATAAAGAAATGACATAACGATCCCGGGCAATAAAATAACAACTCCTCCTGCCAAAAAAGCCATAAGATAATTTGTCTCTTCCCGAACTATATTTATAGCAGCTAAAAGGGCAATTATACCAAAAATTATTGAAATTATTGTTAAAATCATTCCTTTAGAACCTCTTCTATCCTCTTTCTTAGCCTTTCAGCCACAATTTTACCATCAATTTTTCCCCTTACTTTGACCATAACAGGACCCATAAGCTTGTTAAAAGCTTTTTTACCATCCTTTTTTATCAAATCCCTATCTAATTCGTTTTCTATTATAGAATCCAGCAATTCAAGGTCTATAAATCCAATGGATTTCATAGAGTCTTCTAATTTTTCCCCATTAGCTAAATCCTCTAAAACCTGTGGAATAGACTCTTTTGGTATTTTATCCAGTTTTCTGAACATTTTTTTCAGCAAAGAGGTATCTATTTTGTCCACATTTATTCCTCTCCTTCTTAAATCTTTCATAACATTCAAAAGGACGTCTGCAATCCTTACAGGATCTATTTCTTCCTTTATCATTTCTTCAAATAGCCCCAAGTATTTTGACTTTACAATCTGTCCGGCAAGCTCTTCTGAAAGCCCCAATTCCATAAATTTTTTCTTTCTTTCCTCCAGGCTCTCAGGCAACTCTACTTCAAGGAGCTCCTGTGTGACAAGAATGGGCTTAACATCGGTCTCTGGATACATTCTTGCCTGCCCGGGCAAAGGCCTGAGATAAGATGTTGTGAAGTCTGTATTTGTTGCTCTTGTCTCTTCTGGAACCCCTTCTATGGCCCTTTCTGCCCTGTCTAAGATTGAGAAACATGCCCTCTTTGCTTTTTCTTCTTCCTCCACGACAATTCCCACCACATCCTTTTCTGTGCAGTCAAAGCTTTTTCTTAAATTCAAAAATTCCCTTGTAAGATTGTATTTACCCAAATCTTCATCAGAATGGATAAATCCCTGAACGCCATGAACTTTTGCATAGTCAGCAAGCTCCTTCCCGAACGTTTTGTTGAGGCAGAGAATTTCCTTCATAATCCCTGAAAAACCTTTGAGCTTAAAGGCAAAAACGCTTTTCCCCTCCTCAAGAAGTTTCCTTATAAAATTGCATTTTGTGTTTTTAAACAAAAGAGTGACATCCAGAACTTCCTTGTCTATCTTTGCCTGTCTCTGTCTCAGTTCATTGCTAATTTTTATAAGATTTAGTTGCCTTTTTACTTCTGCTTCAACAACTTTATCTATGCTTTTTAGGTCCTGAAATCCCTTTATTTCCACTCTTGCCCCGCCTTCTATGGACACATTAACATCCTGTCTTATGGTTCCTATACCTCTTTTAACTTTTCCAATAGCCCGGAGAAGCATTCCTATCTTCTCGGCCACTTCTTTCACATGCAGGGGGCTCTTTATGTCTGGTGCTGTGCCTATTTCCACAAGGGGAATTCCCAATCTATCCAATCCGTAAACAACTTCATCCTCTCTTCTTTCAATTATTTTCGCTGCCTCCTCCTCAAGTGAGACATTTGTCACTCTTATTCTGCCCAGTGTTGTATCCACAAAGCCATTCATGCCAATTATGGCAGTCCTTTGAAAACCTGATGTATTAGATCCGTCTATAACTGTCTTCCTCATAAAATGAATTTCATCTGGTATGTCACAATTCAACATTTTTGCAACTTGAATAGCTGTCTTTAAAGCATCTGGATTGACATCATGCGGCGGCTCCTCGTCGCTCTCTACCAAACATGATTCTTCTTCATAAACCTTATAAATAAATTTCTTCTTTTTAAGTGACTCAAAAAGTGCTGCTTTGTCTATTTCTCCCGTTTCTCCCGCAACTGGCCTCAAAAACCTCTCTATTGTTTCTACTGGCTCCTCCGCAAGCCTTGATTTGCATTTACAGAAAAGTTTATGCGTTTCTAACTGCTGGTGTATTTCTATACCTGCTTTGAATCCGAGTTTTTCATAGGGTCCTATCATTTATCTCTCCTCTAAGGTTTTTTCTTATAAGGTCCTCTACCTCTTTTTTCTTGTAGTTCCCCAATAGCCATGCAAGCTTTATATATGCCGTTTCTGGAAGCATATCTTCTCCTGGTATTACCCCTATTTCCTCCAGCTCTCTTCCTGTTGAGTAGACATTCATGTTTATCCTGCCGTTCAGGCACTGGGAAGTCATCACAACAATCCCCTTTTCAAGAAATTTCTTTAACGCTTTGTTAAGGTCTTTTGGTACATGACCCAAGCCGGTACCCTCCAGAACAATACCTTTATATCTGGAATTGGTATAGAAATCTATTATTTTAGAATTTATATTCGGATAGCTCTTTACCAAAGCCACTTTTTCCTCAAATTTGTTTTTTAGGACTATATTCCTGTTCTTGTCTTTTTTTCTATAACCATTTCTAAAGAATTTAATATCTCCTTGAGGGGATACCAAAGCCCATGGTTTTGTATTGATGGATTTGAACGCATCTCTCCTGCTTGTGTGCATTTTTCTTACCTTGCATGCTGGATAGATGAAGCAAAAATCGTCATTCTCCGTGGCATGCATACAGACTCCAACTTCCCCAAAATCCGATTTAGCTATGAATTGGGCTGCGCATATAAGGTTGAAAGGACCATCCGAGGATGCCCTATCGCTTGATCTCTGGGACCCGACCAAAATAACGGGAATGAAAAGCTCTTCGAAAGCAAAAGCGAGAGCAGAAGCCGTATAGTGCATGGTATCTGTTCCATGAGTAACTATCACTCCATCGCACCCATTTTCCACTTCTCTTTTTATCTCCTCAGCAAGCTTTTCATAGTCTGAAAATTTCATATTCTCAGAGAGCAGGTTTTCAATCTGCCTGCCGTGGATATTTGCTATTTCAGCTAATTCTGGTATTGACTCTATAATGTCTTCTGCCGTGAATCTCGGAACCACTCCTCCTGTCTTATAATCCACTTTTGAAGCTATAGTTCCTCCCATTGAAAGAATGGAAATTTTTGGTTTGTTTTTATCATATAAAATCGGTTTTAATTTCTTTTTTTGACTTTTAACTCCCTTTGAAATTAGATTTATTTCTATATCCTTTGAAAACCTTAAACCTACATTATATCCGTTATTTAGCTTTAAAACTATACAATTTCTATCTCCCATGTCAATTCTTGGCATTAAAATTCCAGAATAAACCTTATCTTCCTTTTTTATTCGTATTTCATCTCCTACTTCAATTTCCTTGCTTTTCAATGCCCTTTCTATATCCTTTGAATACATGTTTTCACACCTTTAATTTTTTTATTTCTTCCAAAAACTCTTCTGCTATATCTATTATATATTTTGCTGTTTCTTTAGAATAAACAGACCTATAATCTGCGTCTTCTCTTGCTGTTATAGCCGCATGAAAGTCATTAACCAATTTAAAGCTTATTTCTGAGTTTTGCGCAAACTTTTCCAAAACTATGCCTATAACGAAATGTCCTTTTTCTTTTAGCCCTTTAGAGAATAAAAAAGCGCGAGAAGCGTGAAATATTGAATAATACGCCTTTATTGTGGACCATTTAAAATCTCCTGCGTTAAAACTATTTTTGGCCATTTTTAAATCGTATTCTGCTTCTTTCAACTCCTTTTCTATCATATCTTTATCGGATTTTATTCTCCTTAAAAATCCCTTTTCTATTAGGTCTTCAAACATCATACCAACCTTATTTTTTCTTTTTCTACCCTTTGAAAAAATGCCGGGTCCTCCCTTCCCGCTCTGCTCCACTCTATTGGCGTGTAAAAACTTACATTTATTTTGGCGTCTGTTTTTTTAATCTTTTGAGCAATATTCCTATTCTGACCTATGACCAAAATATCTATATCACTTTTCTCGTCATATTCTCCTCTTGCAGCAGATCCATATAGAAAAACCCTGCAATCGTTGAATTTTTTTACTTTATGATATATTTTATCTATAATATAAAGTATTTTCAATTGCTTAACCACAGGACTGGAATTATTTAATTTAAATATCCTTAATCTGCCCTTTGTCTTTGATTCTATAATTCCTGCTTCCTCAAGCTTTCTAATCCATCTGTTCACGCTGCCCTTTGAAAGTCCTGTTTTAATCTGAATTTCCCTCTCATAAAAATCGTTTGTAGGATATTCTAAGAAAAACCTGATAATTTTTACAGGAGTTTTGCTCTTTAAAAGTTCAAAAAATTGAACCATATGTATCATTTATTTATACTTATTTCATATATTTATACCTTAAATAATCTCAATCCTTATTTTGTTCTTTCCTCCTGAGTAACCTTCGTTTTTTATTAACAGATTATAGGAGCATTTTGTCCACCTCTCATCATTCGTTATGTTTATTCCTCTCTCTGTATAGTTTAAAACCAGTTTTAGGGTATAATTGCTGTAAAACCTTATTGTCAGGTCTCCTTCTGTAGTTTCCATTCCTGGGCTGAAAAGTTCGTACTCACTTTCCAGGGTATAGACTATCGTATCTGTAGCTGAAGAAATCCTGTATTCCCCTCCACTTGAGACAAAGCTCATTTTCCTTGCACTTCCGTTGCCCTCGTATGAAACCTCTTTCACTGCGGAATTTATCTGATTCATCAGATTCTTGGCCTCAGAGAATTTGGAAAAATCCTCTGTTTTTTCAATAAGGGGTTTCCCTATCCTCAGGACAAGAACCACTCCGGCCACTGAGATGGCAACCACGAGAATAAATGCTATGAACGGTCCTATCCCTTTCATACTTACAACCTATGTGCAGCTGTCTATATCTGACTGCAGGATTTTATCTCTTGCATCGTTTGGACATGTGTTGGAGAAGAACACAACCTGGCTTATACTGGAACAATCGCTGACGCTGGAATTGTAAAAAACTTCCACATCTCCGGGATTGAGTATTGTGCTTGGGCTGACTTTTAACGTAAAGGCAGTATTATTGGTATAAATGACAACCATCCTGAAATCTGTCAGGTCCTCTGTTCCGCTATTCCTTACTATCAGGGAAAGTTTTGTTTCTGTATCGTTCCAGTCAGCATCATCTATGCTTAAGCCGGAATACGAGCATTGGATATCAGTTTCCCCTTTGGTTCTTGCCTCCTCAACCCTTTCCTTGGAAAATGATATTAACCAACCGGATAGAATTCCGCCTACAGCTATGACAAATGCTATGAGAAGTATAGTTGCTATGAGGGGGGATATTCCTTTTCGCATAGAATATATTTCTCTTTATTTAAATAAATTGTTCAACAGTTGAATTTTCCTGCAGAATAGACGCATGTGAAAACGGATTCTCTTGGGCAATCAAGACTTCTTACCTGGAGTTTTTGTGGCGTTGATGTTACGTTATAAACTGTGAATGTATAAAAGTCTCCTGTAGAAAGTGTTCTGTTTGACTCTTCGGGAGTGAGAGTTGTTATGTTAACATCAGAATAGTAAACAAGAAACTGAAAATTTGAGAGTTCTGTCTTTCCCATGTTCCACACAACTGCAACTATCTTGTCATCTGCATCATCGTAAACTGCTGTTTCTACCTGGAGGTTCGCATACTGACACTGGGACGCTATTTCCCTTCCTGCTTTGGTGAATTCCTGCGTCTGAGTTTTGGCAAAAGTAGTTGACCATGTTGCAAGAAATGTAGCAACAGTTATGGTAAAAGCTATCAAAAGAATTGCTGCTATCAGGGGGCTAATACCTTTTTTTGACATATTTAATTTAATTTTCTCACCTTTATTTAAATAAATTAATCAGTTTCCCCCGAAATTGAGAACCTGTCCCTTATGTATGAACTATCGTAGTTTAATTTCAGGTCGTAAAAAACTGTTACATATCTTTTAGGTCCTGCTTTGGCTAGAAAAATCTCTTTTGTAATATTGCCTGAAGTAGAACCCTTGTAGGTTATGTTCACCTCAAATGTTGTTTCAGAGCCAGACCATGTAAAATTCACATAATCCGTTCCTCCCTCAGATATAGAAGAAATCTGCTTTGTCTCATCTGTTAAATTCTGGCTAACATTGATGTCTTGTATATTCTCTTCAAGAAAATTCGCGAGTGTAATGTTGAGAATAGAATTGTTGAAATCTGATATTGAATAAAACAAACCTATGTCCTTTTTTTCTTTCAAAAAATTTGAAAAGTCATAAACCTTTGTGTAATTGTTTTTCCATGTCGTTATCTCTCCAGCTCTCTTAAGCTCGTTTCTAAGGTTTTCAAAAACCTTTGTGTTGTAAGTGCCTGTCACTCCTTGATTGATGTAAGTGGTTTCAATCTTTATTAAAAACATGACTAAAATAACTATAACAGCCAGTATTATCATAACCTGACCTTTCATGGCAACCACATATTTAGTTTTACATA
>CAYYYO010000020.1:8336-9693 GCA_964476295.1 uncultured archaeon
TATCATTGTTCATTGCATACTCCCTCAGTTCATTATTTTCATCTAAAGACCTTAAACAGTCATAGCCCCTCTCTGAAACTCCAACAGTGGAAGTGTCTCCAAGATTTGGCGCTTTGAAAAAAAACAGGAGACTGGAGAGTATGAGAAATCCTGCCAATATGGCCTCAAAGGTGAATGACAGACCTTTACTTCCAGACATAAGTTATCGCGCTCACACTCTTTATATGCCCTGTTGAATTTTGAAAAAGAACTTTTCTTCTATAAACTCCAGTCTCTTCATCTGTAAGGTTGTATCCATACTCCCAGTTTCCTCCAGTTTTCTTCACAACCAATCTGAACGGATAGTCTAAACCGAACTTTTCTCTTGCCTCTTGCGGAGGAATGCTTTGCAAAGCGTTTAGCTTTGAAGTGGTTAATCCTAAAAGTTTTTCTGGAGAGAATTTTGTAACATTTAACGTATTATTCTCATCACTAAGGGACTGATAAGATACAGAAGTTTCATTGTCCCTGGAATAATAAATGTATATTATTTTTTCTTCATTCGCTGGCACAGAAACATGAAAGGTGACATTAACCTCCTCCAAAAAGCCGTCACTATCGCTATCCACCTTATTCTTCAATTCTGTGTCCAGAGTCTGATTTCCATCATAAACAACTATGGATGAGTTGTAGGCATTCTCATCAGTTTCCAAATATGCAAAGGCCATAACATCATTGTTGTCTGTCCCGTTCCACTCCTTGAGATGAACTGGAACCCTGTAAATATATGAGCCTAAACTTGGTTTAACCACATTATCAGACCACTGCCACTCTTCCGGAATCCCTAAATCGTTAAAAACTGTTTCACTAAGTCCGCGTGCAAGGTATTTCATCTCTGAAAATTTTGCTCTATTGATAGATGGCTGGACGAAGTGAGATGTATAATATATACTCAGGAATATTACAAAAATTATAATTCCTACCGCAATAGCAAGGTCCACCTGGTTATATCCTTTCATGAAATTCTCTCCATAGTTATCAAATCCTTTGTTTCTTCATTCTCTCTTTTCCTTATATATGAAATTTTTATCCTATCGGCCATTTTTACCGAACCGCTTACATTAACAGAGACTATGTTGTATATAGGATAAGTGTAAACAGAGTCTCCAACTTCAATCTTAACAGAAGTGTAAGGTCTCTCATTTTTAGAAGATGTTTCATTCTCCATACTTCCCTCAACCCAGAATTTTTCATGTTGCTCTAAGCTTAGGGCGTAATCCCTTCCACTTATTTTATCCGGCAAATTCAGGTAAATTTCAGAGAGAGTCTTATTTTTCCCTTCCTCTGGTTCATAGTCCGATTTTCTGTAGTTAGTGTA
>CAYYYO010000021.1:0-2332 GCA_964476295.1 uncultured archaeon
GAATCCCACTTTGCTTTCTCCCACCAGCTTTGAAGGGGAGAAAACTCCATAGTAGTACAGAACTCCTCCTACTATTATTATTATCAATATGGCCCATCCATAGGTCATCAAGTACTCAAGGGCCGATTGACCTTTTTTGCCTAACACTAGTTTCACCTGAAATTAATTAGAAAGGGCTTATTTATAAAGTTTTCCTTAAAATCCAAGCAAATTACCAAAGAGAGAGCTTATGACAAACTTTACTGCAAAGAATATGAAAAGACCTGCCCCTGTAAGAAGAGGTATGTATTTCAGCCCTCTTTTTTCCTTGCCCGTCTGAATGAGTCCTATTATCAAAGCACCGAAAACAGTTGTTATTATAATACAAGCCACGGAAAAAAGCATCATCTCGTAAGGATCTACCTGAGGTCCGGTCATTTTCATCAGACCGGAAGACATTTGAGTTGGTATGTTCGCAGCCCTTTCTTCCCAGAAACCCCCTATCATCTCTATGAAATAAATAGAAACCGCGAAAAGCACCGGTGCTCCGAGGACTGATGCAAACATTATGAACATTGAATACATTATTACATTGCTTCTTACCTGCTTTCTCATCATTTTTATTTTTCTTATGTCTGAGGCAGTCTCGTCCAAAAGCTTGGCCATTTCTCCTCCAGACCTCATCCCTTCTTCCATAAGCTTCAGCGTCCTGCCCAGCAAGTCTGAATTTACCCTTCTTTTCATATTTCTCAAAGCTTCTACCATCGATATTCCGCCGAGAACTTCCCTTCCAAAAGTCTTTATCTCATCTTCCAATGGCCCGAATTCAGGTCTTGCCGAAAGCCATATGGCCCTGTCTAAAGTCATCCCTGCCCTTACATTTGCAGACATAAGCTGGAGGGCATCGGCCAGAACTTCTTCTATTTGCCGTGTCCTGCTGTCCATCACCAATACAAGCAACACATAAAGAAAGGTTTGAAAGCCGATAAAGGAAAGAAAACCAAACCCTAACGCAAAATAAGGACCGAAAAAGAGGTATGATACAAGAAAAACTATAATGCCAAGGAGGGAGCTATATAAAAACATAAACCCGGAAAATTCCAAAGATGAGATATCTTCCATACCCGCATATCTCAAGATGTCATTAAGCCGGTTTTTATAGGGAACAAATTTTCCCACAACTTTATAGATTCTTCTCATTTACACCGCCATAGATGGCCTCTTTGATTTTATAAATCCTATGAAAAATATTTGGAAGAGGAAAAGACCCAGCAAGATGACAGGGAATATGATTTTGGGTACAACTATGCCGGAAAATGATGAAAGAATTATAAGGAAGGTCACACCCAAACTTGGAGCAATTACAGCTATAATCATGTAAAGCATGGTCCATGGATTCAGCTCCTGGCCATAAGATTTTATCTGATTCAGCTGTTCCTCAGAAAGATTGTCTGTTATAACTTCCAGCGTATCGCCTATATCGCTTCCCGCCTTTATCGCGTTAACTATCTGCCACAAAGCCCTTCTAAAGTAAAGCGAGGGATTTCTTTCTGATGCCTTGTTAAGCGATTCTATCTGGCTCTTTCCCGCGTTTATATTCTTCACTATTTTCATAAACTCATCTGAAAGTTCCTCATAGCCGGAACTTACGCCCACTAAAGAGTCAAAAAGAGGAACACCGCTTTTTATTTCTATCAGAATATGTCTCAAAGCAAATAAAAGATTTTTTTCAAGAAGCTTTACCCTTTTTTTAACTATAACCTTTGGGTATAATATAATGAAATAAAATGAAATGAAAAAAAACATTATTCCAACAAGTATTCCGATAGGGTCAAATGCTCCCATAAAAACTATGCTGCTTAGGGTTATAATTCCCCCCATCATAAGAGAGTAAAAAATGGACGTGAACAGCGCTATTCCAACATACTCTATAGGTTTTATATTGATTTCGCTTTGATAAAGGTCTCTATTCAATCCCGGAAAAATTCTTGCTATCGACTGGCTGAGCCATCTCAACTTTTTAGAAATTTTCAGGGCTTTTTCCAACGGTATAGGGATGAGAGGGATTCTTTTCATATCCTCACTTTATAAGTCCTCTTGCTCTCATTTCATTAAGAAGTTCCTTGTCAAAAATATTTTTGGGCTTTTCATTTCTTTTCACGAGAGTAAGAACATAATTTTTGTCTTTATAATAATCAGCCATTATCTTACCCACAGTATTAACGGTTTTTATGTTGTTCTTTAGCGCCCATTGCAGTATACTTTGCTTCTCTTTAAGATCTTCTTCCAATTCAAATTCAGACATGCCAGTATGCATCTGAATCTCTTCTACAAGTCTTAAGCTCACATCACT
>CAYYYO010000021.1:2432-5386 GCA_964476295.1 uncultured archaeon
AACCTCTGCCTGCCTTTGCCTTCTGATTTCACCTACTATTATCCTGTCTGGTCTCATCCTCAGCGAATTAACCATTAATTCGAGCATGCTTACCTCTCCCTTTCCTTCGGGATTGGGCTCCCTGGTATTAAGAGGTATCCAATGCAAAAATTCTGGCAACTGCAATTCTCTTGTATCTTCTATAGACACTATTCTATGAGTTGGAGGAATGAATGGTGTCAGGGCATTGAGGAGAGAAGTTTTTCCAGATGCCGTCCCACCAGCTATTATCATGTTCATTTCATATTCTATGCATAACCACAGGAGTGCGGCCACTTCCTTTGAAAGGGTATTTACCTTAGGGTCTATGAGATGGATTATGGTCCATGGATTTCTTGCGAATTTTCTTATGGTGAGCGTGTTCCCTCTTGTTGATATTGGAAACAATGTTGCATTAACCCTGTCGCCGCTTATAAGATGGGCATCCATGAGAGGCATGAGGTTTGTTATTTGCCTGCCAATTCTTCTGCCTATCATAGATGCGTAATTGTAAATCTCTTCCTCACTCTTGAGAGTTATGTTTGTTTTAAGCCATCCAAATTCTTTGTGATAGACCCAAAGAGGTTCCAGAGAATTGTTTATAACTATTTCTTCAAGGTCATCGTCCTTAAGAAGAATTTCTATTGGTCCCAGACCAAACATTTCATGCAATAATTCTCCTGCCAGAATTTTTCTTTTTTCCTCAGAAAGATGGGGAATATATTTTTTTATGAGTTCTTCTGATTTGGTTAACGATTCTTTCTTGACTTTTTCTATTACCTGGGGGTCCAGTATTTCACTGCCCTTTATTCCAAGTGATCTTATCAACTCTTCCTTTATTGTTCCCAACACCAGCGAGGTGGCCTCCTTTATCTCAGGGTAGGTCATTTCATATCTGGAGACATAATCTTCCTTCTCCCTGTATATTCTAACATTAGCCTTGACATTATCAGCCACAAGAACATAAGATTTCTTAATTTTTCCATCTATACCTTTTTTCTCCAAAAAAATCACCTTTTCACATGTTTTTTAAATTTTTTCATTTCCCCTTTAATCACCTTTTTTCTTTTATCAAGTTCTTTGGTCCTGCTTCTCATGCCAGCGAAAAATTTTTTAAGTTTGTCAATTTTTGATGGCTTTTCTTCCTCTACCCTTTTTTCAAGAAGATTAACAACTTTTTCCAGTATTTTACCATTTTCTTTAAGATTTGCAATTCTTTCTTCCACATCCTTTATTTCTTTTTCAAGAGCGTCTGCATCGATGTGCGAGTCCCTTCCAATATATTTAATTTTTTTGCCAATTTTATCGAATTTTTCCCTTATAGTTTTCATTTTTTCAGTTATTTCCCTTTCCTTTCCTCTTATTCCTTTTATCTCTTTCTTTATTTCCTCCTTTCCAGATTTCACATACTTGGAATCTTTTTCTATATGCTTTATTTTTTTATTTACATCCTTTTCCAGAATTTCAATTTTTTTTGCTCTAACTTTAAGTTTTTTTTCAATTCTTTTTATTTTTTTCAAAAGGCGCTTTTCCTCCTTCTTCATTTTGCGCTTTTCCTTCTTTACCTTTTTGATAACTTTGTTACCCTCTTTCTTGGACAGTTTTTTTGCTTTAAGAAAAGTATATTTCAGTCCATAATCCATTTCAATAAAATTATTTTCTGAGAGTATTTCAGCCCATTCTTCTATTGTACTTTCTGGAACGCCAAGAAGGGCACTGCATTCCTCTAGGGTAATGCTACCCCTTTCTTCAACTATCTTAAGAAGCTTGTCAACATTAGTTTCTATGAAAACTTTCTTTAGTTTCTCCATGTTATCACGCATAACTAAGAGTATTGTCTACTCCATATGCTGAGAGGTGTTCTTCATCTATTCGGAATTTGTCAGGCATTCCTTTTATCTTATAAATATTTAGTACAGTCGTGTTAAAATAAATATAATCTACGTTGCTTCTGTCCCTGTAATACCCCATTTTATCAAGCATTTCTTCCTTATCTACCAGCGATTCAAGTCCTGCTCCGGGGTAAGAGTTTAGAAGCTTGTTTTCCATCCTGTCCAGGAAGCTTGGTCCTTCCCCTCTCATGTAAAGCTTGTTTTCCCGCATATTATACAGGTTTTCTATATTCCAAACTTCCCCCTCACTCCCTTCCACAACAACTCTTGTGTTGTTAGGGACTGAATCCCACCCGCCTATAACATAGCTTGTGCTTAGAGGCGTGGTATTGCTCCCGGTTACAACTCCTGCAAATTCTCCAAAGTCCTGGTCAGCAGTTCCTATGAGGAGTATTTTTTCATCCTTCCCCTCAACGGAAGAAGGACTTCCTGTTTGTATGCTCACCCCGGACCCCCATCCGTTCCCCCCTGAACCAGTTATAACCCTTTCTGTTAAATTGCCCTCACACTTGCTTATTTTTCTTGATATCTTGTTGTTTGTTCTGAGAACGTACAATGGATCTTCAAGACCTTCTATGGAAACTGGAATATTTTTCGTAACATTCTTCTCATAAGAAAACGTTCCCCTCTGGTCTTCTATCTTTAGGTAAATGTCTATATGGAACATAACATTCCACGGGTCTTCCATGGAAACTGCAACGTTCTTTATCTGCCTCTCGAGAATAAACCCTCTTTTCTGGGCAATTGAGTCGCTTCTGTTAACCCATTCATATATGCTGTAATCCATAATATCAGATGAATTTCCATTCAGGGTTTTGTTTTCAAACAGTTCCACTATGGAGTCTTCGGCCGAATTCAACCCTTCACCACTTTCTATTATATGGTTTATGCATGCTACGATGCTTCTTCTTCCAATTATCTTCGCCGCTCTGTTGAAGTCCTCGTTCACTGAGTCCATAAAATAAAGCCCGCTTTTCAATCTGACATCAGAGCCGATATCTGTTCCGTATTCCCTCAGGGTTTCGGAATAAACAGAAGAAAGGG
>CAYYYO010000021.1:5486-9309 GCA_964476295.1 uncultured archaeon
TGTCCATCTGGCGTTCCATCAAGGTCCATGTCATAATAAACTGTTCTGTTTGATCCTTCAGATTTGTTAAACAAACCACCGTAATCCGTAAGTATGTTTACTGCAAGTTTGTAAATAACCCTGCTGTCAGGGCTTCCTCCAGTGGTATTTTCCTCTGACGCTCCTGTGTCCACGCTGACTTGATTTTCTCCCATCTTCACGTAGTCCAGCGGTATGTATATCACATAGGGGTCTCCGAGATTTTTATAATCACTGACATAATCCCAAAGTTTGTAAACATATTTCCAGGTTCCATTGTAAACAAGCAACCTGTCAGTCCAGTAATCAGAAGAGTAAGACGTTACCTTTGCGTCAAGCACTCTCGTTCCATTTGGGACTGTAAAACTGCCATTCTTTGGACTTTCTATGATGCCGCCAAATCTTGGACTCTCCACTGTTATAGATATTTCCCCATACTCCGGTTCTTCTGTCTCCGGCGTGAAGTTGAAATGCAGGTAAGAGTCAGGGTAAAGCGTTATATTCTCATATTCGCCTGCATGAACTTCAACTCTTTGGGCAACATAACTTGCATTTATAATCTGCTTTGCTATCATCTGATAAACATCTGAAAGCTCGCTTACATTTGAATAGTAATATTCGCCGTGCCCGCAGTCTGCTATGTCCTGCATTGTTGTCTCATCAACATCACTTCCGAACCCTATGGCGTAAACTTTTATTCCGTGATTATTCCATGCATCGCATGCCGCCTGTATGGCATCGTCTCCGGCATCATCTGCCTGCCCATTGTTGTTCAGGTCAGGGGTGTAACCCTGCCTGTCACATTCCACATTTGCTTCCCCATCACTCATAACTACCATTGACATAAACTTGTTTTCACTGGACTGAGCAAGTAACCTGTCCACGGCCTCATTTATTCCGCAACAGATGCATGTGCTTCCCCCAGCACTCCAGGAATTCACCTTACTTTTCAGAGAAACATTATCATCTGATAAATCATGGCAGTCGCTTGAATCAACACTGGTTGAATATGCCACTAGGCCAACCCTGTTTCCCGTGGTATTGAGGACTGTGTCTATAAACACATGATTGGATTCTTTCGCAACATTTATTTTCGTCCTGTAGTAGTTGTTTGCAACCCAGGTTCCACCGCAATCGTTACAGTAACTAGAACCCCAGTTGCAACAACTAAACCAGCAACACCACCATGGACCGTTTGAACAGCTCCCACCCTCACAGTGCCATCCTGTGCCACAGT
Organism: uncultured archaeon; assembly: GCA_964476295.1. GTDB lineage: Archaea > Aenigmatarchaeota > Aenigmatarchaeia > PWEA01 > JAGHBM01 > JAGLWW01. Next base: position 6,742 of record CAYYYO010000021.1, read on the forward strand.
CGTAAATGCTTGAATTGGAAGGCACATTGCAGTCATTCATACTCCCAGAAATGTCCGTAACAGAGAACACGTCTGCTTCTTTCTGCCCTATGACTATATATGAAACATTTTGCATACCAAATCTTATCGGCACAGTTTTTTTACTCAGATTCGCAAGGGTTAATCCGGCCTGAGAAAGTAAATTTTCAATTTCACTGGAACTTATTGTAATATTTATATCTACCCCTTCCGGCGTTGAACCGTTGTAAATTGTGGCGTTTCCTATGTTGAAGAAAACCGTATAGTTGCTTTTGTAATGCAGGAAGGCATCTATGCCCTGAAGCACGCCAGGAACATAAAAGGATGAGTAAAGGTTTATTATTCCTTCAATTCCCGGAAAATAATATTTTTCTGAAATGTTTTCTGTTGAAAAGTCTGAAGTGTTGTATCTAACCCTGAGATAGCCGCCTCCTATGTAACTCTTGTTTCCAAGAAACCTAAACTCGATGGTATTGTTTTCCCTGAAATTATTACAGTAGGCGGGTTGTGTCTCGTTGCATATTACAAAAAAATCTGAACTCATGTTTGCTTCTGTTGGATAATACGTGCCGGAATAGTTTCCATTTACATAAAGCTCGAAATCAGACCCGGGATCTAATTCCATTTCTGCATCTATTATGTTTATGACAGATGTGAGGTTCATGAGTCTTGTTATATTTCCATCCCCCACATACCCACCAAAATATGCATAAGCTGATGCAATTCTATTCATCTTGTTCAGCAAAACCCTGGCCATATATCCTTCTGGTTTTCTTTCAGATGTGTACCCTGATACCAACCTGCTTGCCGCTACAACGCTTTCTCCAGATTCATCGCATTCGGGTTTGTTTTTGTAAACAGTTTCACCATCAAAAGTAAGTTCAACGCATCTTTTGGTGAAGTTCTCCAATGCATGTCTTGCCACTTCAGTTGCCTTTGTATGATTTCCATTTACCCATAAAGTCCCTATTGTTTCAAGATATGTCTTGTTTGTATAATTTTCCGGAAGACCAAGTTCGCTGATGTTGACTCTCTGCGACATCAGTTGCATAGTATCCTCTGCTTCCGACTGCACTGTTCTGTATTCCATCTCTGGTTCAATTGTATAATATATTCCAACGCCGGCTATTATGCTCAATGCCAGGACTAATGCCAAAACAGCATCAAGATAGAATATCAATCCTTTCATCTTACCACACCCAAAATTTAATTTTTACAGGGGCTTCATCCATTATCGCATTTCTATTGATTATATAAACCGTTTCAGCACTTTCCCATCCAGTATCTCCCTTTTCAAACATAACATCAGTTGAATTTTCTATTATGAATCTGAAGGATTTGCCGCCAAGATTCAGCAAAGATTTTATTTTGCTCTCGCTCATGCCCATCATCTGTTCAACCCTTGTCCTATTGAGGTAATTTGGTCTATCGGCCAGCCCCAGAACCTCGACATTAGTTTCATTCCAATATGGAGGGTATCCGTGATAAAGCAAGAGCAGGTCAGTTGTTGAGACAAGATTTTCATAGTATATCATATTCTCCTGCTTTTCTATTTTTTCATACATATCCTGCGTGTGAACATGGAGTATGACCAAGATGAGTATGAACATAACTGAAGCTACTATAAAGTCTGGACTGAATACTTGAGCTTTAACTGAAGACAATTACACCCTCCTGATTTAATATTATATTTTTTCCCGGTTTGGGAGAACCAGAGATTTGATGCGCTATAAGGTATTCTTCAGTTCCCTTGTTTTTCCATCTTATTCTCAATATTTTATTATCTATTGATATTGTGTAGTCAGACCCGAAAATATCCTCCGGGAGAGTAAAGTTCCTCCGGTATCCCGAGCCAAACATCACTGCGGTTTCCACTTCATTTTTTATCGATGATGCTATTTTTTCTCCAACGAGATACTCATTCTCTTCTTCTATTTCCAGCTGCTGCCTCCATAAAAAAGGCACATAGATTGAAAAGATGAGAACCATTAGAATAACCAGCATGAGAAATTCCACACTAACCTGTGCCTTAGTATGAAACATTTACCAACCCATCCTCCTGAGCAACGATATTTATCTTATAAGTCCCGGCTTTTGTTGGAAGACTTCCCGTGAGATTTGCATGGGTAATGCCTGTTATATCTAAAATTCCGCTTGATGTCCTCAACCTCACTCTGATAAGGTTTTCGCTAACATTAGTCATTAAAACATTCTCAGGCATGTAGAATTTCATGCTTATTTTGGCAGGATATCCCTGGAAGTAAACCATATTAGATGCCTCTGCCAAAGAGTCCACGCTATCCTCCAGAGCCCTTATTTTTAATTCATCCTTGCCTTCAGACGTGTATGAATTAACTAAAAAGAAAAGAGGAACCATTATAATCATGACGATGCTTATTATCATCATGTATTCTATGGCTGCTTGGCCCAAGATATGGGGTTTAATTCTCATATAGAATATTACGAATTTCCAAAATAAAAAAGATTAAATGGTGATATTAAACTTTAAATAATTCTTAAACCACTTAATAGAAATAGGTTAAGTAATAA
>CAYYYO010000022.1:0-4349 GCA_964476295.1 uncultured archaeon
GAGAAAACTTTAAATATGTGACTTTCCTATTATCACTATACCTTGAACCGTTCCAAATTCTTTGTTTATTAGCGGTGTGAAAATGGAAAACGTAAAAAAGACGGGAACAACCACAGTCGGACTGATATATGAAGGTGACGGCGGAGGAGTTGTTCTTGGTTCTGAGAAAAAGGCCACTATGGGATATCTGGTAGACAGTATCCAGGCCAGAAAGATATATTCCATAGACGACAGAATAGGCATCACCACTGCAGGAAACGTGGGAGACATACAGACCATAGTAAAATACCTCAGGGCAGAGAGCAATATATACAGGCTCCAAAGGGGCAAAAAGATGAACACAAGAGCCCTGACATCTTTGCTGGCAAACATACTGCAGGGAAGCAAATACTTTCCGTACCTGGGACAGTTTATAATAGGAGGATTTGATGAAAAGGGGCCCCAGGTTTTTTCATTGGACCCATTTGGCGGTGTTGTAGAAGGAGACAACTACTATGCAACAGGCAGCGGTTCTCCGGTGGCCTTTGGCGTATTGGAAGACCAGTACAAAAAGGGACTTAAAAAAAGCGAAGCTGTAAAATTGGTAATAAAGGCCATAACAGCTGCAACGAGAAGGGATATAGCATCTGGTGGAGAAGTTGCAATAGCTGTGATAGACCGAAATGGTTACCAAGAACTTTCAAAAGAAGAAATTAAAATTTTGTGAAGGCGAATTTTTAGCATTATTTTGCATATTTTATTGTGATAAATATGATGAAAATAAAGGAGGAAATAACCGAGAGTATCCCAAAGGAAGCAGAAATAACGGATATATGCTTTGAGGGTTCGGAAATCGTTGTTTATGTGAAAAATGAAGACTTCTTTAAAAACAACGGTGAAGTAATAAAAAATTTAGTCAGTAAACTAAAGAAAAGAATATCCGTGAGACCAGACCCCACTATAAGCATGGACATGGAAGAAGCCAGAGAGGTTATAAAGAAAACTGTCCCAAAAGAGGCAGGAATAGATGAAATAACATTTGAACCTGCGTTCGGCAGGCTTACCATAGAGGCCCAAAAACCGGGACTGGTGATAGGAAAGGGCGGGGAAACCCTGAAAAAAATAAAAAACCAGACATTATGGTTCCCTGTAGTGAAAAGGGCGCCAACGATTCCTTCAGAAGTTGTGCAGACCATCAGAAAGGTCATTTTTGAGGAATCAGAATTCAGGAAAAAATTTCTGAACAAGCTTGGGGAAAGAATACACACGGCTGAAAAAAAAGAAATAGAATGGGTAAGACTTGGCTTTCTTGGCTCAGCGAGAGAAGTTGGAAGATCTTCTCTTCTTCTTCAGACTCCCGGCAGTAATGTTATGCTTGATTGCGGCATAAAGCCAACCAATGATGAATTTCCATATCTCAATGCCCCCGAGTTTGACATAAAAAAACTGGATGCTGTTGTTTTATCGCATTCTCATCTGGACCACTGCGGATTCATACCATATCTTTACCTCTACGGCTATGATGGTCCTTTATATTGCACGCCTCCGGTAAGGGATCTTATGGTTCTTCTATGCCTTGATTATCTGGATGTGGCGCAGAGAGAAGGCAACAAAACGCCATACTCTTCAAAGGATATAGAAACTGCAATAAAGCATTCCATAACTCTTGGTTTCGATGAAGTCAGCGACATAACTCCTGACATGAGGATAACATTTCAGAATGCTGGCCACATCCTTGGCAGCAGTCAGATACACATACACATTGGAGAAGGGCTCCACAATATTGTTTACACTGGAGACATGAACTTTGACAGGTCAAGACTCTTCAATCCAGCATTCACAGATTTTCAGAGAGTAGAAACTCTTGTAATGGAAAGCACATACGGCGGAAAGGACTCTATACAGCCACCAAGAAAAGAGGCGGAAGAAAAGCTGATAAAAATAGTAACGGAAACTCTCAAGGGGGGCGGAAGGGTACTGATACCTTCTTTTGCAGTTGGCAGGGCACAGGAAGTTATGTGCATACTGGCAGACATTCCAAATTTCAACTATCCTGTTTACCTGGAAGGAATGTTGTGGGACGCAACAGCCATTCACACAACTTATCCTGAGTATCTTAACAAAAATCTTCAGAAAAAAATATTCCATGAGGGAACAAATCCTTTTGTAAGCAATATTTTCAAAAGGGTTGGGTCCACAAAAGAAAGAAATGAAATATTGAAAAGCGGTGACCCCTTCGTGGTTCTTGCAACTTCGGGAATGCTCGTGGGAGGTCCTGCAATAGAATATCTAAAAACGTTTGCAGAAGACCCCAAAAACACCTTAATATTTGTAGGTTATCAGGCAGAAGGAACTCTTGGAAGAAAAATACAGAAAGGATGGAAAGAGATGCCTGTTGCCATAGAAAATGGGAAAAGAAGTGTTCTGGAAATAAAAATGAGGGTAGAAACTGTAGAAGGTTTAAGCGGGCATTCAGATGTTAATCAGCTGATAAAGTATGTATCCAAACTGGGGGACAAACCAAGAAAAATAATTCTCAACCACGGAGAAGAAAAGAAGTGCATAGACCTTGCCAAGACGCTGCATAAATTAATGAAATGCGAAACCATTGCACCAAAGAACTTGGAAATAATAAGATTAAAATAATCTTGATAGAAAATGAACTCAATTTTTTATTAAAATTTTCTAAAATTTAAAAAGAAGGATTACGCTGTTTCTGTTCCTGACCTGTCCACCCTTGCAAAATTCGGGGTGGCAACTATGTAATCCTCATCTACTCCAGCAATGTCTCCATTTAAAGCTGTAACTGTTTTTCTTAATCTTTCTATAGCCCTTTTAAGTTCTGATATATCCTTGTCTTTAAGGGTCTTTATTCTGGCAAAGACTATGTTTCCTTCTCTCAAAAGTCTTTGAACCTTATCTATGTCTCCGTAATCGTTAACGTGTGCTATTTTAATTGGAATAGCATCTATATTTGGAGTGGCTTCATGGTCAATTTCCAAGAAATCTTCTTCATCTATCTCTTCTCTACCCCCGAAAATCTTTTCTAATGCCATTATTTCACCTCTATCTATATTTTATATGTAAACTATTTATAGTTAACCTGAGTGCTGCAACACCTCCAGCATAGAGACTATGTTCCATATCTGTGTTCTCGTATAAGAAGGTATATTTGGGTCGTTTGAAACTTCATCCAAAGTAGAAATGCAGGAATTTATTCTTACAGAAAGTTCTTCCTCCTTATTTTGAAGGTCCTTTATGCACTCTTCACAGGAAGCTCTTATATTTTTGGGAACCGTTCTGTCATCTTTTATCTGAGATAAAGACTGAATCACAGTTTCTATATCCATGAATATCACCTCTTAGGTTTCAAAAACTCAGAAACAAATAATATAAGTTACATAATAATAAAAAGGTTACTGTATGTCCAATTCATTCGGATTGATTACAGGACTTCTAAATAAAGTTCTATTATCCAGAGCCAGCCTTGGGCACGCCATATTTATAAAACAATCAACTTTTATTCCCTCCAGTTTTTCTGGTGTTATCCTGTCCATAGTAAATATATAACATTTTTTTCCTTTTTCCTCCAATGTTTCTTTTATCTTTAAAGCTTCGTTTATTTTCAGTTGGCCCGGCTTGGTTGATACAATTATGCCGAAGCTTTTGCACTCCTTCGCAAGAGCTTTAGCAACTTCTCTTTGTTTAAGAAATTTTTCACTATCAACTTTTATTATTTCCCCCTTCTCCGGGTCAAGCTGAAAAACCGGTTTTGAAACCTCAAGGTCAAGGCCTATTGGATGAAACTTCCCTGAACCTATAAACAGAAAACAATCCACTTTTTCTTCAATTCTTTTCCCTGCAGATATGTCGCAACCCAGTATCTGACCGGGATATTTTGCTACAGACCCTCTTTCAGTGTAACATTTTTTGCCTCTGCTTCCAAGCCATTTCTTAGCATCTTCCAATGAGTCAAGATAATTTACCGTTGAGACAAGGCCTATTTTTCCGAACCTCTCAATTTTTTCGAAATTTTTTTCAAGAAGTGGAATGGGGTTAAAATCAAACCTCCACTCATAGTAAAGCACAGGGACTTTGCTTCTCAAACCAAAATCCGAATGTCCTATATTCACCAAAAGGTCGCAGTGCAGACGCTCAGCTTCGCAATCTCTTAAATCGCAGGAACCGTAACAGGGTTCCAGGGAAATAAAAGCTTCTATCCCTTCAGATGATAGTTTATCCTGAATTGCTTGGGCATTTATGACCAATCCTTCTGGAAGCTGAACTAAAACCCGCTTGGGCTTTCTTTCCTTTATTTTTTCTATTAAACCATTAAGCATAGAAAACTATTGTTTTAAAAGTTTTTATAT